>NZ_QQWY01000013.1:0-120837 GCF_003950455.1 Sphingomonas sp. ABOLE | reverse complement strand
AGACTGCGCAGCCCACGCCCCGGCCCGACCCGGCCAAGCTGCCGGCAGACGCGCAGTTCGCCCGCTACGACGCCAATGGCGACGGCGCGCTCGACAAGACCGAATATGGCAGCTGGCTAATTGCGCTGCGCACCGCCAAGGACCCCGACTTCAAGCCTGAAAAGCCGGAGGCGAAGGCGTGGATCGACCGCAGCTTCATCGGGGCGGATACGAACCGTGACGACAAGATCAGCCGCGAGGAGATGGTCCGGTTCCTCACCCCCGTGGCAGGCTGACATCCCCGTTGCGGCGGCCGCCGGCCCGGCTATGATGGCGGCATGGCGCAGCTGATCGATCGCTTCCAATCCTCCACCGCCGGATGGCTCAAGGGCTCGTTTGCCGGCTGGGCGACCGTGGCGCTGTGCCTGGTCGGCGTGGGCTTCGTCATTCTCGCGGTTCGCTGGATCGCCAACAAGGCGACGCTGTACGAGGTTACCGAAGACCGGATCGTCCTCTATCGCGGCATCGTCCGCAAATCGATCGACGAGATCGAGCTGTACCGGGTGAAGGACGTGCGGCTCGACTATTCGATCGTCAACCAGATCTCGGGCATCGGGACGCTCACCATCACCTCGTCGGACGAGACGACTCGCGGCGGCCCGCTGGTGATCCGCGACGTCGAATATGCCCGCGAACGCCGCGAGAAGCTGCGCGAGCTGGTGAGCAACGCCCGCCGCCTGCGCGGGGTGCGCGAGATCGACATGGTCCAGGAGGACGTGCGCGGCTGAGGCTGCGGCGACGATTGCGCGCTTATCATCGTCACGCTGACCTGCTATCGCAGCGATAGGGAGTCGAACCTCGTCCGGATCGCCGCCTTGCCGGGTGGCCCATCTTCCGGGGGACGACGTGCCGGTCGCACATAAGAACTTCATCGCTGGGTCGCAAAACACTGCTCTCGAGGGGGAGAGGCGTGTGAGTACCAATTATCCGAAGCCGGCCGTGCGGCGGTTGAAGGTCTATGCCTTCGATCCCCAGGCCTCGGTCACGCTCGCCACGGCGATGGCCAACGACTATGTCATCGAGCTGCCGTGGGAACAGCGCTGGGAGGCGCCGCTCGAAAAGGGCCCGGTCAACGATTATGTCGAGGTGATCGACATCGATCCGGCCGCCGGACTGTTCTACGCGCCGGTCGATCTCGATGACGCCTGGCTGCGCGACGGCGGGCTGGAGCCCTCCGAGGGGCGCCCGCAATTCCACCAGCAGATGGTGTTCGCGGTCGTGATGCGGACGATCCGGGCTTTCGAGCGCGCGCTGGGCCGCGTGGTGCTGTGGGCCCGCGACGAAAGGCTTTCGTCAGCAGAGCTGCCGCCGGGCGCGATCGAGCGCAACTTCACCCGGCGGCTGCGGATCTATCCGCACGCGCTGCGCGAGGCCAATGCCTATTACAGCCCGGACAAGCGCGCGCTGCTGTTCGGCTATTTCAAGCCACCGGAAAGCGCCGCCGACGTGCAGGCAAGCTGGGTGTTCACCTGCCTGTCGCAGGACGTGATCGCGCACGAGACCACGCATGCGATCCTCCACGGCATGCGCCAGCGCTCGATCGACCCGAGCCATGTCGACGCCCGCGCCTTCCACGAAGGCTTTGCCGACATCGTCGCGCTGCTCCAGCATTTCTCGATGGCGCCGGTGGTGCGCCAGCTGCTCGCCGCCAGCCACGGCTCGCTGCGGGAGCCGGGGCTGCTGACCGGGCTGGGCGAGCAGTTCGGCCGCGCGATCGGGCGCAGCAAGTCGCTCCGCTACGCCCTGGAGGCGCTGGGCGATCGCGCCCGGACGCACCAGGGTTCGGCCGAGAGCATCGCCGCCGCCATCGCCAAGCTGCGCGAGACGACCGAGCCGCATGCGCGGGGCGGGTTCCTGGTCGCGGCGGTGTTCGATGCGTTCGTCACCATCTACGAGCGGCGCAGCGAAGACCTGCTGCGGCTCGCCCGCCCCGGCCTGGTACCGGGCAACGGCCTCAGCCCCGATCTCGTCGAGCGGCTGACGCAGGAAGCGGCCAAGGCTGCCGACCAGGTGCTGCGGATGTGCGTGCGCGCGCTAGACTATCTGCCGCCGATCGGCATGACCTTCGGCGAATATCTGCGCGCGATCATCACCGCCGACACCGATCTCGTCCGCGACGATCCGCTCCACTACCGCGTCGCCTTCGTCGAGGCGTTCAAGCGCTGGGGCATCACCGTTCCCGGCTGCATCTCGATGGCGCCGGACAGCCTGTTGTGGGACTCGCCGCGCCCCGAGGAATATCCGGCCCTGATAGCGCGCGCCAACGGCACACCGGAGGGCGAGACCCCGCCCCAGGCGAGAATGGACCCGGACGACGCGCTCGCCTGGTGGTTCGCCGACATGCTCAAGCGGCTTCAGTTCGACGTCGCGTTCGATCAGGCGGACGATGGCCTTGGGGAGCGCAGCGCGGAGAGCGAGGAGCAAGCCAGCAGCTGCAAGGTCACCTATACGCGCCGGGACTATCGCTCCGGCCCGGCCGGGGGTCGCAACCTGCGCGACCTGGCGATGCGGGTGGTCACCCACAACCAGCGCGCAATCCACCAATGGCTCGAACAGTGCACCACCGATCGCCACGATTGGGAGCGGCTGCTGGGCGTGAAGCTGACCCCGGCCTGCGCCCGGGTGGCGGACGTGAACGCTCCCGCCGCGCTGCGTTCGATCTCCGGCGGGACCGATCCCGATGCGGTGCCCAATGTCGAAGTCCACTCGGCCCGGATCTCGCGGCGCACGGGGCCCGACGGGTCCGAGATGCACATGCTGATCGCGCAGATCGTCCAGCGCCGCCGCGCCTATTTCGATCCCGAGGAACAGAAGGCCGCCGATTCGGGCGACAAGGGCGCGATCGGCGCGCTGCGCTGGAAGTCCCCGGACTTCTGGTTCCGCGGCGGCGCGACGCTGCACATCGACCTGCGCGACGGGCGGCTGCTGCGCGTGCTGCGCAAGCGCATCGACGACGACGCCCGGCTGGCGCGCGAACGCGCCTTCCGCAGCGGCGACATGATCGCCGCGACCGCCGCCGTCACCGGCAACCCGCGCGAACCCTTCGCCTTCATCCATCGGGGGTCGTGATGGCCAGCACCGCAACCGCGACCACCGCGCCGCTCCAGGTCTATGTCCGCATGTACCGGGCGCTGCAGCAGGGGGCCACGTACAAGGGCATGCTCGGCGACTGTTTCCTGCTCCGGCTGGTCCAGGGCGACCGGACCTCGCACATTCTGATCGATTGCGGGCTGCTGCTCGGCAGCGCCGATGCCGATGCGCGGATGAAGACGATCGCCGCCGATATCGTGCAGACCAGCGGCGGCGTGCTCGACCTGCTGGTGGTGACGCACGAGCATTGGGATCACATCTCCGGCTTCTCGCAGGCGCGCGACGTGTTTCTCGGCGCGGCCGATCCCGAGACGGGCGCGGAGACGCTGGAGATCGCCCATCTGTGGATGGGCTGGACCGAGAAGGACGGCGATCCCCAGGTCCAGCGGCTGCGCGAACGCTTCGACAAGACCGGCGCGGCGCTGAGCGCGCTGGCTGAGCGGATCGCCCAGGACCCCGCCTCGCCCGCCGCGGCCGCCGCAGCGCAGACGGTGGGGCTGCAGGGCTTTCGCGGGGCGGCGAGCAACGGCGCCAAGCGCCTGCAGGGCCGCGAGATCATGGCCGCGCTCAAGGGCAAGTCGAAGGCCCCGCCCCAGTTCCTCGAGCCCGGCACGGTGCTGCCCACCCCGGCGGCGAAGCCCGGCGGGCCGGCGTTGCGCGCCTATGTGCTGGGGCCGCCGCGGGACGAGGAATTCCTGTTCAAGGACAAGCCCTCGTCGGGCAAGGCGCAGGAAACCTATCTCACCGACCTGCAGCTGAGCGACGAGATCCTGCGCTTCGCGCAAGGGGGCGATCTCGGTAGCGGCACCGACACGCCGTTTGCGCCGCAATATCGCACGCTCCCCGTGGCGGACGTCGAGCAGGGCACGCTGGACTCCGACGACGCCGCCTGGCTCGCCGCGCGCTATTTCGGCAACGAAAGCACGCAGAAGAGCGACCCGGCGCTGTACAAGATGAACGCGCGCCGCAGGATCGATGCCGACTGGCTGGGCATCGCCGATCCGCTCGCGCTCAAGCTCGACAGCGACACCAACAATACCAGCCTGGCGCTCGCCTTCGACCTGCCCGACGGCACCTCGATGGTCTTCGCCGCCGATGCGCAGGTGGGCAACTGGCTGTCGTGGCACGAACAATCCTATCGCGACGAGACCGGCACCGAGCACAGCGCCGAGCAGATCCTCAACCGCACCCGCTTCTACAAGGTGGGGCATCACGGCAGCCACAATGCCACGCTGGACGAGAAAGGCCTGGCGATGATGACGCGCGACGATCTGGTCGCGGCGGTGCCGACCGACGAGGAATTCGGCAAGAGGCAGGGCAGCAGCGGCTGGCAGATGCCCAATCCGCGGGTGAAGGCGGCGCTGCGCGCGCGCACCAGGGACCGCATCCTGCGCAATGACCGCCACTATGACGCCGCGTCGCGCGCCGCCGATCCCGAGCTGGCGGACGTCGATGCCGATTTCCTGGCCCGGATCACCGAAACCGACCTGTATCTCGAATATCGCGTGCTCTGACGACCAGAAGGGGAGATTCGATGCCGACCATCCACGAAGCGCGCGAAGCCATTGCCGCCGCCCATCTCCCGCCGGCGCAAGCCTTCGCCGCCGACGCCCCGGCCGGCGGCGGGCTGCCCGAGTTCGATCCGGCCAGGGAGCAGTCGCTGGTGATCGGTGCCGATGTCGTCTCGTTCGGGACTGGCGTGGAAGCGCAGTTTCGCCAGGCGATCTCGGACAGCGCGCTGTTCGCCCAGCTGATGGCGCTCCAGGAGGTCGGCCAGGACGGTGATCCGATGCTGTTCTTCGATGCCTATTTCCGCTGGATGATGCGGCTCGGCTGGCTGGTACAGCAGCGCGACACCGCCGAGCTCGACGTGAAGGGCGACGGGCTCGACTTGCACCAGGCCATCACCGGCGTGATCACCGCGTTCCTGGCGCCGATCGCCGGCGCCGCGCAGGCGGTGCTCGCGGTGCTCGACGGGCTCTACCAGATGAACGGCAAGGCACCCTTCATCGCGCTGTTCAACAAGCGCAGCACGCGCCAGAAAATCGGCCGATTCCAGTTCACCTATGTTCGTCAGACTGCTGAGGAGGGACTGTTCGCGGAGATGGCCGCGTTCGGACTGGCGGCGGACGAAGCGATCACCCAGATCCTGTTCTTCAAGATCCACAAGAATCGCGCCTCGGTGCGCCGCAGCCTCGGCCGGCTCTCCATCCCCGCGGACGCCCTGGACGGTATCCGCGTGCAGCTGGCGGCCAAGGTACAGGCGCACCGCCTCGCGATGATCGCCGAGGCCGATCTCGGGCCGATGGACGCCTGACGCGGACTCCGGTCAGCCCAGGTCGGGCGCGATCTCCACCGTGAGGCCGTCGAGCGCCGGGCCAAAGGCGATCTGGCAGGAAAGCCGCGACGTCGGCCGGCGCTGCTCGGCACCGTCGAGCAGCGCATCCTCGTCGTCGGACATCGGCGGCAGAAGCGCGGCAAAGGCCGGGTCGACATAGACGTGGCAGGTCGCGCACGACAGGCAGCCGCCGCAGAACGCCGGCAGCGATTCGAACCCGGCGTCGCGGAGGATCTCCATCACGCTCAGCCCCTCCTGCGCCTCGACGACCGTCTGGGCGCCGGCGGGCGGGGTAACCAGCAATTTCAGCATGTCTTCACCTTGTACGAAGGGGAGCGGGAGGCGCGAGGGGCGCCTCCCGCGGGAGCAAGTCGGTGCGCGCCGCCCCGCGGGGCGGCGGCGGTCAGTAGTGGATGCGGAAGTCGATGCCGACGCGCCGCGGGGTCAGCACCGATCGGGCATAATAACGCTCGACCACGCCGGTGCGCGTCTGGTTGAACGAGCTGATGTCGTTGCTGATCGACGTATAGGCGTATTTGTCGAAGATGTTGTCGGCGAACAGGCTCACCTCGTACGTCTTGTCGCGATAGGTGACGGAGGCGCGGTGGGTCATATAGTCGGGGATCGCCTCGCCGAAGCCGCGCAGGCCGACGCGCGAATAGATGTCGCCGGTATAGGTCGCCGCCCAGGTCGCCTCGATCTCGCCGCCCTGGGGCAGCGGCTGGGTGTAGATCAGCTGCGCACTGCCCGAATGCTTCGCCGAGCCCGGCAGCCGATCGCCGTTCTTCGCGTCGTAGCGGACGCCCTGGCTGACGACCAGCTCGGGGAAGTCCTCGCTCAGATGCGCGTCGACATAGGCATAGGTGCCCTGCAGGGTGAGCCGGGGCACGATCCGGAACGAGCCCGAGAATTCGATGCCCTTCGAGACCGCCGCACCCGCATTGGTGGTAATGCCCACCGCGCCGTTCACCGTCTGGCTCGGCACCTGCACGTCGTCCCACTTCACCCGGAACGCATCGAGCGTGAACTGGAGGCGCTTGTCGAACAGCGAGGCGCGCACGCCGACCTCGATGTTGCGCGTCTTGTCGGGCTTGTAGGCGAGCTCGTTGGGCAGCGCGCAGACATTCTGCCCCGGCGGCAGCGGGACCACGCAAGGGGCGACCCGGTTGACGCCGCCGATCCGGTAGCCGGTGCTGTAGGTGGCATAGGCGAGCAGGTCGGGGCTGAACTTGTACGAGGTGTTCGCCTTCCACACGAAGCCGTCGTCGCCGGTGCTGCCGGAGCGCACCCGGCTGGGATCGAACTGGATCAGCGGATAGGGCGTGCGGGTTAGGCCGCCGCCGAACAGCGGCGTGTCGGTGCCGCCCGTCGCGGTCGCATCGTACTTGAAATAGCGTAGGCCGCCGGTGACCTGCCAGGCCGAGGTCGCGTGCAGCGTCGCCTCGCCATAGACCGCCTTCTCCACCGTCTTGGTGTCGACGAAGGAGATGTATTCGAGGTCGTCGGGCCGGTTGATTCCCGCGAAGGCGGCGAAGCCCGGCGTGTATTCCTGGCGATCGCTGGCATATTTCAGCCGGTTGTAGAAGCCGCCGATCACCCAGTTCACCGGCCCGCCATGCGAGGAGACCAGCCGGACCTCCTGGTTCAGCTGCTTGTACTTGCGATGGTTGTTGGCGAAGGAGGAGAAGGCCGGGAACGCCTCGTACCCGTAGTTCAGGTCGAGCAACAGATCGGTATTGTCGTCGACATTGGTGATCTTCTGTTCGGTATAGGCGGTGGTGCTGACCAGGTTCACCACGTTGAACAGGTTGATGTTGAGCTCGGCCGAGAACAGGTCCGCCGCGCGGTGAAACGGCTCCAGATAGCGCCACGGGCCGACATAGTTGCCGGTGCCGAGCACCCCGGCGCCGTTCGCCTGGCGGCCGTTGGTCTTGGTATCCTGGTGCGCGTAGGTCAGGAACGCCTTCACGTTGGGGTTATATTCGAGCAGCAGCGTGTTGCGCGTGGTGAAGGTGTGCTCGAAATTGACGTCGGCGACGCGCTTGAAGTTCTGCGCATAGTCGGCGCGGGTGCCGAGCGAGGCATCGGCGGCGGTGGTGCCGCGCACCGGCTGCGGATCGGAAATGCCGGGCTTCTGCAGCAGATAGTCGTAATCGATGAAGCCCGGATTGTCGTAATAGCCGACCACCGAGCGCAGCGCGACATGGTCGGCGATCAGCGGCAGGTTGACCGTGACGTCGCCGATCCTGCCGAAATCGTCGCTGTGCGACTGGGCATAACCGCGGCCGTGCAGGTCGACCGAGAAGCGGCTCGTGTTCGGGCGGTTGGGGATGTAGCGCACCGCGCCCGCCAGCGTGCCGAGGCCGTACAAGGTGCCCTGCGGCCCGAGCAGCGTCTCGACGCGATCGATATCGATCAGCTTGAAATCGAGATACAGCGGCACTTCGCCGAGATAGATGCCGACCGAGTCATTGGCGTTGGCGCCGGTCGCGCTGGTGTCGCCCGAGGACAGGCCGCGCAGGATGACGTTGCCCGAGCTTGCCGGGCCGGTATCGACGATGGTGACGCCCGGGGTGAAGGCAGCGAGCCCGCGGATATCGTCGACGCGCTGGCGCTGGAGCGTCTCCTGCGACACCGCGCTGATGTTGATCGGCGCGTCCTGCAGGGTCACGCTGCGGCGGCTGCCGGTGACGACGATCTCGTTGCCGCTGGTGCCGCCCTGGTCCTCGCTCTGCTGGACGGCCGCGGTGCCGGCGCCTTCGGTCTGTGCCGCCGCACGGGTCGCGCCGAAGCTTGCGAGAACGGTTGCACCCAACAGCGCCGCGCGGGAAATCGATCGTGCCACCCTAGCCCCCTTTTTCTGCTTTGGTCCCTGGCCGCCACGTGTGCGGCTGGCTTGTGCCTGCAGACTTTGGGGAAACGGCATGCGCCGCCATGGGGCGTTTGACGTACCGCATCGCAGCAATCCCGGACGGGGACGCGTGCCGAAACCGCCGGGAGGGGCGGCTAGCCTATTCTTCCACCAGCTTCATCAGCCGGCGCTCGACCGGGGCGAGCACCGGGCCGAGTTCATGCCCGCGCTTGAGCACCGCGCCGCTTTCGTTGACCAGCGCCCACATGCCCTGGCGATTGCGCAAGGCCGGCCGCTTCTCGATGCGATATTCGGGCCGCTCGGCAGCGCGGCGGAATGCGGCGAAGGCGGCATAGTCCTTCTCGAACTGCATCGCATAGTCGCGCCAATGCCCCGCCGCGACCATCCGGCCGTAGAGATCGAGGATCCGGTTGAGTTCGAGGCGATCGAAGCCGACCTGCTCGGCGCGCGCGAGGGGAAGCGGGGTGACGGTTCCCATCAGGCCCGATCGCGCCGTTCGGCCTCGGCCTCGCGCTCGGCGATCATCGCGTCGAGCCGCTTGCGCAGCGTATCCAGCTCGCAGCGCATCAGCTCAAGCTTCTGGCTGGCGGGGTCGAACACGTCGCTGCACGGCGTGCCATAGGGAACGAAGTCCTTCTGCCAGGTCATCGCCTCGACCAGCGTCGGCTTGGCCGGGATGCCCACCATCACCGCACCGGGGGCGACGTCCTTGGTGACGACGGCATTGGCGCCGATCCGCGCGCGCTCGCCCACCGTGATCGGGCCCAGCACCTGCGCGCCGGAGCCGATGATCACGCCGTCGAGCAGGGTCGGATGACGCTTGCCGCCCACGCCATTGTCGGGACTTGTGCCGCCCAGCGTCACGCATTGGTAGATCGTCACATTGTCGCCGATGATCGCGGTCTCGCCGATCACGACGAAGCCATGGTCGATGAAGAAATCATGCCCGATCGTCGCACCCGGATGGATGTCGATCGCGGTCATCCAGCGCGACCAGTGGTTGACCAGCCGGGCGAGGAAGAAGAAGCGGCGGCGGAACAGCGCGTGCGCGATGCGGTGATAGCCGAGCGCCCAGACGCCCGGATAGAGCAGGATTTCCAGCCGGCTGCGTGGCGCGGGATCGCGCGCATGGATCGAATCGAGATAGCGCTTGAGACGCTGGTACATGGCCGGACCCCTTTGCAGCCCGCAAAATAGGGGAGCGTCCGCGGAATTTCCAGCATCGCCCAGAAGCCGGCCCGTCCCGATCATACACTATCGGGGTTGTAGGATTTAGCAGAACCCGCCATTTCGAGAGGCCGACCGCCGCAACAGGGGCATGGATGCTCGCCGGAATCACGCTCGCCGAAATGCTGCCCTACATCGCCGTCGGTTTCGCCGCCCAGTTGGTGGACGGCGCGCTCGGCATGGCCTTCGGGGTGATCTCCAGTACCTTGCTGGTGAGCGTGCTGGGCATCGCCCCCGCCACCGCCTCGGCGGGCGTCCATCTGGTCGAGACGATGACCACCGGCGTCTCCGGGCTCAGCCATGTCCTCCATCGCAATGTCAACTGGCGGCTGTTCGCGCGGCTGCTGATCCCCGGCATTATCGGGGGCGTGCTCGGCGCCTATGTGCTCACCACGCTCGATGCTTCGGTGACTCGGCCGTTCGTGATGGCCTATCTGTCTGCCATCGGCCTTTATCTGCTGTTCCGCGCGATCCGCTTCGCGCCGCACCACCGCGAGCCGAAGATCGTCGAGCCGCTGGGGCTGGCCGGCGGCTTCCTCGACGCGGCGGGCGGCGGCGGCTGGGGGCCGGTAGTGACCAGCAACCTGCTCGTCCAGGGCGCGCAGCCGCGCACGACGATCGGCACGGTCAATACCACCGAATTCTTCCTGACGCTGACCATCTCGGCGACCTTCCTGTTCCATATCGGCGCGCAGGGCTTCACCCCCGATTTCTGGCATCCGGTGCTGGGGCTGCTGCTCGGCGGCGTCATCGCGGCGCCGTTCGGGGCGATGTTCGCCAAGCGCATGCCGGTGCGGCTGCTGCTGAGCCTGGTCGGCATCGTGCTGACTGCGACCAGCGCGTTCAGCCTCTATCGCGCGCTCGCCTGACCGCATTGCTGCGGCGCAACGCGTGCAAAGCCAGGCGCTGCATGGTAGCGATGGGGTAATATCGCCGCGAAAAAGAGGTCAAACTACGTGAGTCTGCCGGTCGACGCCTTCACGCTCAGCTTCCTCTTCTTCTACTTCGTGTCCCTCATCGCCGCGGTGCTGGTGGGCGGCGTGCTGCGGCGGGGCGGCTTTCCGGTGCCCAAGGGGCCGCGCTTCGGCAATATCGACGGCTTGCGCGGCTTTCTCGCGCTGTCGGTGCTCAGCCACCATTTCTGGATCTGGACGCATGTCGTCGTGTACGGCCAGCCCTGGTCTGCGGCCGACCTGCCCTTCGTCAACCAGCTCGGCGCCGGCGCGGTGGCGCTGTTCTTCATGATCACCGGGCTGGTCTTCTATCCCACCGCGCTCAAAGGCATCAACCATGTCTTCTGGCCGAAGGTCTATGTCGGGCGCTTCTTCCGCATCGTGCCGCTGGTCGCCATATCGTTCCTGCTGATCTCGCTGGTGATCGCGCTGCGGACCGGCGCGCGCCCCGACGCCAGCTATGCCCGCGCCGCGCTCGAATGGATCAGCGCGCACCGCGAAGTGCCGATCATGGGCTATGCCGATAGCGGGCTGGTCAATGCGCTGGTGCTATGGTCGCTATGGCAGGAATGGCTGTTTTACCTGTTGCTGCTGCCCGTCGTGGCGCTGGGCCTGCAACTCGCCAAGATCGTCAGGCTGCCGAGCTGGACCGTGCCGCTGCTGGTGCTGGCGGTGGGCGCCGCCGCCAATGTGGCGCATGTCGGCGGGAAACTCGTCACCTTCTGGCCGCTCTTCGCCGCGGGAATGCTGGCGTACGAACTCTGCGCGCGGGACGCCATCCGCCGCTGGCTTGCCTCCCCCCTCGCTGCGATCCTCGCCACGCTGGCGATGATCCCGGCGCTGACCCTGTCCCACCATGCGCTCACCCCCGCGTTCTTCGCCTTCGCCTTCTTCTTCTGCTGCGTGGCGGCGGGGAACGGCTTCGGCGGCATCTTCTCGTTGCCCGGCGCGGCGGTGGTGGGCGAGATCTCGTTTGGCATCTATCTGCTGCACGGCATCCTGCTCAACCTGCTGTTCGTCGATGCGACCTCGATCGTGCGGAGCCTGCCGCTGGCGGCGCTGCCGCTACTGATCCCGGCGCTGGCGATGCTGATCGTGCTGGTCACTGCGGTGACCTATCTGCTGATAGAGCGGCCGGCCTGGCGCTTCGGCAAGCGCCTTGGCGAGCGTCTTCGTCCTGTCGCCTCGCCGATCCCCGCCACCGCACCCTGACGATCCCGCGCGCTGCGAAACCCTCGTCCCGAAACGGCCATGTCGCGGCACCAGCCTCTATTCCACTCGGGACTCAAAAATGATAAGCCATGGCAGACCGGGACATCAGGGGGCCGAATTTGATGGTGGAGGCACTCTCCAGCAGCACATCCGCGCATGCGGTTCGAGCCCGTTTTCTGGCGCTCGACAGCCTACGCGGCCTCTGCGCCTGCATGATCGTCCTGTTTCACCTGCACTCCACCGGCCGCGTCACCAATTCCAGCCTGGTGCACAACAGCTGGATGTTCGTGGACTTCTTCTTCGTCCTCAGCGGCTTCGTGATTTCCTGCGGCTATCTTGAGCGGCTGCGCACCGGCTATTCGGTGGGCAAGTTCATGTTGCTGCGGCTCGGCAGGGTCTACCCGCTCCATTTCGCGATCCTCGCGCTGTTCCTTGCAATGGAGATTGTCGGCGCGCTCGTCGGAACGGCGGGCCTGAGCCACCGCACCCCCTTCTCCGACCCGCGGACGCTCGGCGAACTCGCCGGCTCGCTCGCCCTGGTGCAGATTTTCTGCGGCTTCCCCTCGATCGTCTGGAACGGCCCGAGCTGGAGCATCGCCGCGGAAGTATGGACCTATCTGCTGATGGCGGTGCTCTTCCGCGCCCTGCCCCGCTGGACGGCCCCCATGGCCGCTGCGCTCGCCATTTCGGCCGGGCTGGTGCTGGCACTTGCCGGTCCGCCCGCCTGGGACCCGGCGACCGCGTATAGCTTTGCGCGCTGCATCCTCGGCTTCTCGCTGGGCGTGCTTGCCTGGATGCTGGTCGCGAGAATGCGCTGGCCCGCGCTGGGGCTGCTACCGGCCACGACGCTGGAACTGATCGCGACGGCGGCGTGCATCGCCATGGTCGCAGCGGGCGCCGTCCCGGTCCTCGCACCGCTGCTGTTCGCTGCAACGGTGATCCTGTTCGCGGCCGAACAGGGCCTGATCAGCCGCCTGCTGAAGCTGCGGCCCTTCCTGCTGCTCGGGACGCTGTCCTATTCGATCTACATGGTCCATACGCTGGTGGTCGCGCGTAGCCTAGACGTCCTCTCGCTCGTCGGCACCAGCCTGCACCACCCGCTGATCGAAACCCGCTTCAACACAGGCGGCACCCTGAAGATCGTCACCTTCGCGCCCGACCTGATGGTCTTCGTCGTGCTCGGAGTGGTGGTACTGGTCTCCGCGGCAACCTATCGCTGGATCGAGGCACCCGCGCGGGATGCCTCGCGCAAGTGGTTGTCCCGCAAAGGGCCGAGCAGCCAGGCGCCCATTGCCACGGACGCGGCGCCCGTCGCGGACCGTGATCCGATTGCAGCGACCGTTCCGGCCTGACGCTACCGTCCGGCGCGGAGAGTCCAGCGGGTCGCCGCCCAATGTTCGCAGACCGCGCCGAATTTGCTGTCGCGAGGCGCGCGTCCGCCGGATTACGCCGCGCGGTACAAATCCTTCGGCTTCCAGCGGCGCCTTGACCGCGCCGCCTTCGGCGCCCACGGTAGCTGGGTTGCAGCTCTCGCCCCGCGACCAGCTCCCCTCGCAACATCGATCAAAAGTCTGCTATTGAGTGATATACTCGATCAGCCCAAGCGGGTCTTCCAATTTCACAGGGGCGTTGCAGCCGTCTATATCCGGCTTCGCAACAGCAACCCCCGTTCTGGAGGAACAACACTCATGGCTCTCATCGGCAGCACCATCAAGCCGTTCACCGCACAGGCCTACAAGGAAGGCAAGTTCGTCGAAGTCACCGACGCCGACGTGAAGGGCAAGTGGGCGGTCTTCTTCTTCTACCCGGCGGACTTCACCTTCGTGTGCCCGACCGAACTGGAAGACCTGGCCGATATCTACCCGACCCTGCAGGGCATGGGCGTTGAAGTCTACTCGGTCTCGACCGACACCCACTTCAGCCACAAGGCGTGGCACGACACCTCGCCCGCGATCGGCAAGATCAACTACTACATGCTGGGCGACCAGAACCACACCATCTCGAACAACTTCGACGTTCTGCGTGCGGGCCAGGGCCTGGCCGACCGCGGCACCTTCGTGGTCGATCCGGACGGCGTGATCCAGATCATGGAAATCACCTCGGAAGGCGTCGGCCGTAACGCCACCGAGCTGCTCCGCAAGATCAAGGCAGCCCAGTACATCGCCGCCCACCCGGGCGAAGTCTGCCCCGCCAAGTGGGAAGAAGGCGCCGAGACCCTCGCGCCGTCGCTCGACCTGGTCGGCAAGATCTAAGCCAGGCTATCCTCCCCTATAAGGAGAGGAGCAAAGGTTACGGCGCCTGCCCCTGCCCCCCCCTTGCGGGCGCCGTTCGCGGCCCGGAGCGGATCCCCCCTCCGCTCCGGGCCGTTTTAGTGAGACACACAGGAGTTTTCCCATGCTCGACGCCACTCTGACGCAGCAGCTCAAGGGCTATCTCGTGAACATCCGCGAGCCGATCGAGCTCGTCGCCAGCCTGGGCGACGACGCCAAGTCGCGCGAGCTGGGCGAGCTGCTGGCGGCCATCGCCGCGCTTTCCGACAAGATCGACCTCGTCCACGCCGACGACCGCCGCAAGCCCAGCTTCATGATCCGCCGCAAGGGCACCGAACTCGGCGTGCGCTTCGCCGGCATCCCGATGGGGCATGAGTTCACCTCGCTGGTGCTCGCCCTGCTCCAGGTCGGGGGCCACCCGAGCAAGGCGGCACAGGAACTGATCGAGCAGGTCCGCAACATCAAGGGCGAGTTCAGCTTCGAGACCTATTTCTCGCTGTCGTGCCAGAACTGCCCGGACGTGGTGCAGGCGCTGAACCTGATGGCGGTGCTCAACCCCAATATCCGCCACACGGCGATCGACGGCGCGCTGTTCAAGGAAGAGGTCGAGGGCCGCAAGGTCATGGCCGTGCCGACCGTGTACCTGAACGGCGAACCCTTCGCCTCGGGCCGGATGGACCTGGAGCAGATCGTCGCGAAGATCGATACCGGCGCCGAAGCCCGCGCGGCCGAGAAGATCAAACAGAAGGACCCGTTCGAGGTGCTGATCATCGGCGGCGGCCCCGCCGGCGCTGCAGCCGCGATCTACACGGCGCGCAAGGGCATCCGCGTCGGCGTCGCGGCCGAGCGCTTCGGCGGCCAGGTGCTCGACACCATGGGCATCGAGAATTTCATCTCGGTCTCGCACACCGAAGGGCCCAAGCTGGTCGCGCAGCTCGAGCAGCATGTGAAGGACTATGACGTCGACGTCATGAACCTCCAGCGTGCCGAAAAGCTGATCCCGGCACAGCGCGAGGGCGGCCTGCACGAGGTCGTGCTGGCCAACGGCGCGAGCCTGAAGGCCAAGGCGATCATCCTCTCCACCGGCGCACGCTGGCGGCAGATGAACGTGCCGGGCGAGAACGAATACAAGAACAAGGGCGTGGCCTATTGCCCGCACTGCGACGGCCCGCTGTTCAAGGGCAAGCGCGTCGCGGTGATCGGCGGCGGCAATTCGGGTGTCGAGGCCGCGATCGACCTGGCCGGCATCGTCGCGCACGTCACGCTGATCGAATATGACAGCCAGCTCCGCGCCGACGCGGTGCTGCAGCGCAAGCTCGCCAGCCTGCCCAACGTGAAGATCCTCACCTCGGCGATGACCACCAAGGTCAATGGCGACGGCGAGAAGGTCTCGGGCCTCAGCTACAAGGACCGCAACAGCGGCGTCGAGCACGACATCGCGCTGGAAGGCATCTTCGTCCAGATCGGCCTGGTGCCCAACACCGAATGGCTGAAGGACGCGGTGGCACTCACCACGCGCGGCGAGATCGAGATCGATGCGCGCGGCGAGACCAGCCAGCCCGGCATCTTCGCGGCGGGCGACTGCACCACTGTGCCGTACAAGCAGATCGTCATCGCGATGGGCGCGGGTTCGACTGCGGCGCTCTCGGCCTTCGACTACATGATCCGCCTGCCGGAAGAAGAACTTCAGGCTGTTGCCGCCTGAGCCCTCTCCCCTCCCGCTCGCGGGAGGGGAGCTTTCGCTTCCCATGTTCGATCCAGCCACTATATACCCGCTCGACCATCGAGAGAGGCGATCAGTGGCGCAAACCTACCTCCCTACCCTCAAGCAGCTGCAATATCTGGTGGCGCTCAATGATTCCGGCCATTTCGGCCGTGCGGCGGAGGCGTGCTTCGTCACCCAATCGACTCTGTCGGCCGGCATTCGCGAGCTGGAGACGCTGATCGGCGTGGTGCTGGTCGAGCGCACCCGCCGGGTGGTCCGCTTCACGCCGCTGGGCGAGCGGATCGTGGAGAAGGCCCGCCGCGTGCTGCGCGAGGCGGATGAACTGGGCGATCTCGCCCGCGCCGCCGGTCGCCCGCTTTCGGGGGAGATGCGGATGAGCGTCATCCCCACCATCGCGCCGTTCCTGCTGCCGCGCATCCTGCCGCGGCTCCGCCAGCAATATCCCGACCTCAAGCTCTATCTGCGCGAAGAGACCAGCGGCCAGGCCTGCGAGGCGCTGAGCCACGGCCGCACCGATTGCGTGCTGCTCGCCCTCCCCTTCTCCTGCGGCGACGTGGAGAGCGCCCGGCTGTTCGACGACCGGCTGTTCGTCGCCTTCCGCGACGGCGAGATGGACCCGACCGCGACGATCCATCCCGACGCGATCGACGAGACGCGGCTGCTGATGCTGGAAGACGGCCATTGCCTGAAGGACCATGCGCTGGCCGCCTGCAACCGGCCCGAGGTGCGCGCCGAGGCGACGATGCTCGGCACGTCGCTCCACACCATGGTGCAGATGGTCGACAATGGCCTGGGGGTGACGATGCTGCCGGAGATGGCGGTGGACGCCGGCATCCTCGAGCACACCTCGGTCAAGGCGCGCCCGCTGGATTCGGCCAATGCCTCGCGCAACATCGCACTGGTCTGGCGCAAGGCATCTCCGCGCGAGCGTGATTTCAGGCTGCTCGCAGACGTGCTGACGGCGGCGCGGACCTAGGGCTCCCAGACGGCGCGGAGCCGCTCCAGCTGGTGCATGCGCTCGTGGAGGATGGTGACGATGCCGATCGCACGATCCGCCCGCTCACGCCAATACACGACGTGGTGTTCGGCCCGCGCGAAATAGAGCGGCACACCGAAGTCGGGTGGCAGTGCACGCCACGGGACCCGCCTCGCGGCAATCGCGGCAAACCGATCGAAAAGGCGCTGGATGTAGAGATCCGCCTGCTGTTCACCCCAAAGATCCGCGGTGAACTCGTAAATTTCGTCGAGCCGTTGATCGGCTGTCGGTTCGACGCAGAAGACGCTCATCGTTTGGCGCGCCGCGCCCGGTTGCGCTGTATCACCTCGTCCGCCGTAACCTCGACATACGCCTCGTCCGGCGTGGCAAAGGCGCGCTGCAGTTCGGCCTTCAGCGTCTCGAACATCTCGCGCTCGACCCGTTCCTTGTCGCGGCGGATCAGGTCGCGGACATACTCGCTGACATTCTCGTACAGCCCGTCCTCGCCAACGTTGCGGGCGACGAATTCGCTCAAGGGGCCGGAGACTCGGACGTTGAGGTGCATCGGCTTGGTCATGCGCGTACAAATATCATGGAATATCCTGTACAACTATGCCCAGGTCGCAGCCGCCTCCGCGTCAGTCGTCCGAGGTTCCACCCAGCGCGTGCCGCCCGCCAGCCATTCGCGCTTCCAGAAGGGCGCATCGGTCTTGAGGCGGTCGATCAAATAGGCGCAGGCCTCCAGCGCCTCGCGCCGGTGCGCTGCCGCGGTGCCGACGAACACGATCCGCTCGCCCGCGGTCATCCGCCCGACGCGGTGGACGATTGTGACGCCGAGCAGGTTCCAGCGATCGATCGCCGCCTCCGCCAGCGCACACAGCGCCGCCTCGGTCATGCCAGGATAATGTTCGAGCTCCAGCGCCTCGACCCCGTCGTCGGTCCGCACCACGCCGGTGAAGGTGGCGACGCCGCCGGCGCCCCGCCCCTCCAGCGCGGCGACTTCGACGCCGAGCTCGATCGGCGCGGGATCGACCGAGACGCGGATCATCCGCCCGTCACCGGCGGGAAAATCGCGACTTCGCGCGCATTGCCCAGCAGCGCATCGAGCGGCACGAAGCGCTGGTCGATCGCGGCGCGGAGCCTCGCGGGTTCGGCGAAGGCGGCGGCATGGCCGTCGCTCTGCTCCGAAAGCCAGTCGATCAAATCCGCCACGTTGCGCACCGCCCCGGGCGGATCGACCTGCTCCTCGCCGGTCCCTACCGCCTCGCGCACCCAGGCGAAATAGAGCATCGAAATGGTCATCAGCTGTCCATGTGGCTCAGGCCGACGCGGAGATAGTCCCAGCCGGTGATCGCTGTCAGCACCGCAGCACCCCACAGCGTGGTGATCCCCACGAGCAGTACCCAGCCCCAGCTCGGCACCGCACCCGAAAGGATCAGCGCGCCCAGCGACACCAGTTGCAGCGTCGTCTTCCACTTGGCGAGACGGGATACCGGCACCGAAACCTGGATGCCGCCCAGAAACTCGCGCAGCCCCGATACGGCGATCTCGCGCAAGAGGATGACCAGCGCGGCGATGATGTGCCAGTCGGCGATCACCCCCTTGCCTACCAGGATCAGGATGACGGCGGCGACCATGATCTTGTCGGCGATCGGATCGAGGAACACGCCGAGCTTCGATACGGTCCCCTGCGCGCGCGCCAGATAGCCGTCGAAATAATCGGTGATGCCCATCAGGCAGTAGAGCGCGAAGGCGATGGCATATCCTGGCGCCCAATGCGGCCACCACAGGAACCCCACCAGCAACGGCACCATGAAGATGCGCGACAGGGTGAGAATGTTCGGCAACGTCAGCATCGGCAAAGCCCTAGCACCGGCATTGGCCGAGCGGGAGGGCCAAAGGCAGGCGCGATCAGAAGAATTCGTCGAGCCTGAGATGGAAGGCGAGTCTGGCGGGATCAACCGCGATTCCATAGGCTTGGAGCATCGCCCCGGCGGCCTCGTCGCCGAACTCCGCCAGGCTGTGCCAAAGGATCGACAGGTCTTGCCAGCGATCGGCGATGCCGACCCGTCCCAGATCGATGCAGCCGGTGACCTCCCCGTCCGCCATCAGCAGATTGTCGAGCGAGAAGTCGCCATGCGTCACCACCCGGTCGAACGCGGCGGGCATGGCGGCGAGCATCTCGTCCCACACCTCTCCCGCCGACGTGCCCAGCCGCGCCGCGTCGAATTCGTCTTCCTCGATCAGCCCGGCATCCATCCGATCCTTCGCCGCCGCCAGCCGCAACGCAGGATCGGCGTTGAACGGGCAGCGCGCGACGGGAATCGCGTGCAGTCGCCGCAGGAACCGCGCCAGCGATCCGGCGAGCACGGGGGCGGCGGCGGGATCCGCCTCCAGCAGTTGATAGGCGGTGCGACCCGGCAGCCGGCCGGTGAGCATCCAGCCTTGGCCCGCTTCCAGCGCGAAGCCGTGCAGCGGGGGCACCTGCAGGTATCCGCCAAGCCAGCGCAGCCGCGCCATCTCGTCGACCAGGTCCGAGAGCGTCTCCGCCCCCGCCATCTTCAGATAGAGGTCGTCCTCCCCCGCCCGCGCCAGCCGATAGACAGCGCAGCTCGACTGGCCGACGCGGTCACGGAACCAGGCTCGCCCTGCCACCGCCCCAGCCAGGCTCGCCGGCACGGCTACGGGCTCGATCGCGACTTCTCTCAACCCGTTCTCCACCTGCCCTCCATCCTGTTCCGATTAATCGATTGAAGCCGCGCCCGCCCCCCGGTATGCCGCCCCTTCACCATGCGGAAGACCGCAGCAGGGGAGCTTTTATCGAATGATCGGTGCGCTCGGGCTCATGAAGGAGCGCCGGTTCCTGCCCCTTTTCATCACGCAGTTCCTGGGAGCGTTCAACGATAACCTCTTCAAGAACGCGATGATCTTTTTCGCGACCTACCAGATTTTCAACTCGGTGGAGCAGGAGACGCAGTTCAGCGCGATCGCCACCGGCATCTTCATCCTACCCTTCTTCCTCTTCTCCGCACTGGCCGGCCAGCTCGCCGATACGCATGACAAGGCCAAGATCATGCGGATCATCAAGGCGGCCGAGGTCGGCATCATGCTGGTTGGCGCCGCCGGCATCTTTCTGAAGAGCCTGCCGCTGATGCTGGTCGCGCTGGTCGGCATGGGGGTGCACTCCACCTTCTTCGGGCCGATCAAGTACGCGGTCCTCCCGCAGCATCTGGCCGAGGACGACGTGCTGGGCGGCACCGGCATGATCGAAGCGGGCACCTATGTCGCGATCCTGTGCGGCACCATCGCCGGCGGGCTGATCAGCGCGCATGCCGCCGCCTTCGCGGTGATCGGCGTCGCCCTGGTCGGGTGGCTCGCCTCGCTGCAGATCCCGCCCGCGCCGCCGCTGACGCATCTGGAGATCGACCTCAACATCTTCCGCGCCTCGGCCCGGCTGATCTCGGCGACGATGCACATCCGCCGGCTGTTCCTCGCGATCGTCTCGATCAGCGTGTTCTGGTCGATCGCGGCGGTGCTCGGCGTGCTGTTCCCGCCGCTGGTCAAGAACGTGTTCCACGCCCAGAAGGACGTCGCGAGCGTGTTCCTCGGCATCTTCTCGATCGGCATCGCGATCGGATCGGTGATCATCAACAAGCTGCTCAAGGGCAATGTCTCCGCGCGCTACTGCGTGCCCTCGGTGCTGGCGATGACGGTATTCGTCATCGATTTCCACTTCACCGCCCATTATTGGCCGGTCCACGAAGGCCCGCTGCTCAAGACGATGGACTTCGTCCAGATGCCGGCGGCGTGGCATGCGCTGGGCGACCTGATCATGATCGCCACCACCGGCGGCATGTTCGTCGTGCCGCTCTACGCCTTCCTGACCACCACCGTCGAAAAGTCGCAGACCGCGCGCACCGTGGCGGCGAACAACGTCGTCAACTCCGGCGCGATGGTGCTGGGGTCGGTGGGCATCTTCGGCTTCACCCGTATCCCGGGCGTCAATGTCGAGGATGCGCTATGGGTGGTGGCGGTGCTGGCGCTGGCCTCGGCCTGGTGCGCACGCAAGCTGCACAAGGAAGGCGATGTCCCGCGCGGCCGCGACGCCTGCCGAGGCGGATCGGACCTATAGCAGGAAGGTATAGAGGCAGACGAAGAAGGCCGTGAAGCTCAGCGCGAAGAGCTTCACGTCGCCGTCCTCGCTCGCCTTGCGCTGGCGCGCGACCACCTGCCGCACATGGCGGCGGAACGGATGGCGGCGGGTGCCGCGTAGGGCGAACGGCTGCTGCATGGCGCAAGGTTAACGCGTCGTTTAGGATTTCGACCAGCGGCAAGCGTGGTTAACGACGTCCCGGGGCGGGATGATCCGCTTAGCGCCGGTCGTAATCCTGCCCCGCCAGGGAGAGATTCAGCGCAAATCAGCCCTTGGGCGCGGGGCCGGTGGTGGCGCGGACCATTAGCTCGTGCTCCAGCATCACCTGCGGCGTTACCGCCGTCCCCGCCAACATCAGGTCCGCCGCGGCATAAGCGAGTTCACGCACCGGCTGGCGGATGGTGGTGAGCGGCGGCCAGACCGCGCGTGCCAGATCCGAATCGTCGAACCCGGCGATCGACAGCGCCTCGGGGACCGCGATGTCGGCCTCGTGCGCGGCGGCCAACGCGCCGGCGGCCATATCGTCATTGCCGGCGAAGATCGCGGTCGGCCGGGGATCGCGGGCGAACAGCGTCCGCGCCGCCGCACCGCCCGACGCGAAGCTATAGTCGCCCGCGATCACCAGCGCCGGATCAAAGGCGATCCCATGTGCCTCCAGTTCCTGGCGATAGCCGGCAAGGCGATCCGCCGAGGAGACATGGCTTTCCGGCCCGCGCGCGAAGGCAATCCTGCGATGACCGAGCTGGAGCAGGTGCCGCGTGATCTCCCGCGCCGCCGCGACGTCGTCCATCGTCGTCGCCAGCCCATGGTCCTTGCGCAGCCCCGGCGCGATGCGGACATAGGGCAGCTTGCGCTTGTCCAGCGCCTCGAGCAGCTCGGGCATCTCGGTCAGCGGCGGGGAGAGGATCAGCCCGTCGAGATGCGCCTCGTCGACCAGCGCCATCACGTCGGGCACCATGTCCGGCGCGCTGCTGTCGATCGGCTGCATCAACAGGCGATAGCCAAGCTCGTGGCAGCGCTCCAGCGCGCCCGACTGGATGTGGAAGACATAATAGGGGCTGGGATTATCGTAGAGCAACGCGACCTGGAACGAGCGCCGCCCGGCCAGCGTGCGCGCGGCATGGCTGGGCCGGAAGTTGAGCTGTGCCACCACTTCCTCGACGCGCCGCCGCGTCTCTTCGCTGACATGTTTTTCGTTGTTGAGCACACGGGAGACGGTCTTGAACGACACGCCGGCGATCTTCGAGACTTCCTTGATCGTCGGACGGCCGGCCATTCTCACTCCCTCGCGGACAAACGTCATTCCGGCACTGCAACATGCTCTCTATGCCAGCTTGTAGCGCGCCCGTTCCGGCTTTGCACGGTTTTTGGACAGCGCTGCCAGGCAGCCGCCCCGGCAGCGCCTCGCCTCAGCGCTTGCGCCCGTTGTGGCGGATGTTACCCGGGCGGCCGCGGCGCTGGATCACCCGCTTGGGCGCCCCCTTGCCCGGCCGGCCGGTGCGCTGCGGGCCGCCTGCCGATCCCTTACCGTCGGGCAGCTCGAAGCGCAGCGCGCCCGAGACGGGGTTCGCCTCGACCAGCCGCAGCTCGATCCGCTGGCCGAGGGTGAATGCCTCGCCACTATGCTCGCCGACCAGCCTTTTGCCCGCCTCGTCGAAGTGAAAATACTCGGCACCCAGGTCGCGCGCGGCGACAAGGCCATCGCCGCCGACGCCCTCGACGGTGGCGAAGAAGCCGAAATTCTGCACGCCGGTGATCCGCGCCTCCATCACCTCGCCGATATGCGCGGCGAGATAGGCGGCGACATAGCGGTCGATTGTCTCGCGCTCGGCCTCCATCGCGCGGCGTTCGAGCTGGCTGATCGACTGGCCGATCCGGTCCATGCTGCCGGCTTCCTCCGCCGTCAGCCCACCCGGCCCGAGCCGATAGGCGTCGACCAGCGCGCGGTGGACGACCAGATCGGCGTAGCGGCGGATCGGCGAGGTGAAGTGCGCGTAGGAGCCGAGTGCGAGGCCGAAATGGCCGACATTCTCCGGGCCGTAATAGGCCTGGGTCTGGGTGCGCAGCACCTGCTCCATCACCTGCGGACGGAACTCCTCCTCGCCGACGCGGTCGAGGATGCGGTTGAACGTGGCCGGGCGGATCACCTGGCCGAGCGCGAACTCGATGTCGAAGGTCTTGAGATATTCCTTCAGCGCAGTGAGCTTCTCGCGCGCCGGGGGCTCGTGGATGCGGTACATCACCGGCGTCTTCTTCCCCTCCAGCGCCTTGGCGGCGGCGACGTTCGCGGCGATCATGTAATCCTCGATCAGCTTGTGCGCATCGAGCCGCTCGCGCGGCGCGACCGAGAGGATGCGGCCCTTCTCGTCGAGCACGATGCGGCGCTCGGGCAGGTCCAGGTCCAGCGGCTCGCGCTTGTCGCGCGCAGCGTTGAGCGCGTGCCAGCAGTCCCAGAGCGGCCGCAGCGCCGTCTCGGTCAGCGGGTTCTCCAGTTCGCCGTCGATCGCCGCCTGCGCGTCCTCATAGGCGATGTTCGCCGCCAGCCGCACCACCGCCCGGGTGAAGCGCCAGCTCTTGAGCGCGCCGCTCCTGGTCACCTGCAGATGGCAGGCCAGCGCAGCACGATCCACGTCTTCCTTGAGCGAGCAGACGTCGGCCGACAGCACCTCCGGCAGCATCGGCACGACGCGATCGGGGAAATAGACCGAATTGCCCCGCTTGCGCGCCTCGCGATCGAGCTCCGAACCGGGGCGGACGTAGAAGGACACGTCGGCAATCGCGACGATCGCCTTCCAGCCGCCCTCGTTGGCGGGGTCGTCGTCGGGGGTCGCCCAGACGGCATCGTCATGGTCGCGCGCATCGGCGGGATCGATCGCGACGATCGGCAGGTGGCGCAGATCCTCGCGCCCCTCGCCCAGCGGCTGCTTCGCGACGCGCTCAGCCTCTTCGAGCAGTTCCTCGGAGAAGACATTGGGGATGCCGTGGCGGTGGATAGCGATCAGCGAGAAGCTGCGCGGCGCGAACGGATCGCCGAGGCGCTCGACCACCCGCGCGGTAATCCGCGGCGGACGGCCGGCCTTTTCCGCCAGCACCAGGTCGCCCACTTCGGCGCCGCCGGCGTCGGAGACCGGCCAGCTGCGCCGCTCCTTCTTCTCCACGCCCTGCAGCCAAAGCTTGCCGCCCTCTTCGTGGAGCACGCCGAGCATCAGTTCCTCGCCGCGGGCAAGCTGCTTCATCGGATGCGCGATCCAGCCGTTGCCGGCCTCTTCGGTGCGCGCGAGGATGCGGTCGCCCACGCCCAGCGCCGAGCGCTTGCCGCGCAGCTCGCGGACGCGCAGCCGCGGCGCGGGGACATGCTCGGCTTCCCAGCGCTCGGGCACCGCCCAGGTGGTGTCGCCATCGGCGTCGGTGATCCGCAGTACGGTCACCTTGGGCAGCCCGCCCATCTTGTGGAAGGCGCGGCCGGGGGCGACGTCGATCAGCCCCTCGTCGCTCATGTCCTTGAGGAGCGCCTTGAGCAGGATCTTGTCCTGCGCGCTCAGCCCGAACGCCTTGGCGATCTCGCGCTTGCCGGCGGGCGTGTCGGACGATGCGATGAAATCGAGAATCTGCTGCCGCGTCGGCAACCCTGCGCTTGTTCTGTTCTTAGCCATTGGCCCGCAACATAGGGGCGATCCGGCCAGACGTCACCTGCGGGCACCGTAAAAGCGCGGGGATACCCCATGGTAAGCACGGTCTTCACTATAATGGATCGTGGATCCTGTGTGATTTGAGGAGTCCGTCCATGGCTATTTCGCGTTGTCTACTCATCGGTGCCGCCCTCGGCACCTGCGTGGCGTTCGTCGCCCACGCCACCGCGCCGCATCACGCCAAGCCCGTGCGGCCGGTGATGCAGGTCGCGTCGCTGGAGCGCATTACCAGCGATAGTTGAAGCTGACGCTGATCCGCTTGTCCTTGCCATTTCCCGGCGGGACTTCGTGGCGCAGCCAGCTTTCCCAGAGCAGCACGGTCCCGACCTCCGGCACCACTTCGATGAAGGGCTGGAGCGATTCCGGCGCATCGGGCCGCCGCGTCGGCGCGGCCATCATCATCGCCAGCCGCGGGTCCTCGAGCTTGAGCCCGCGCGCGCCCGGCGGCAGCGCCACATAAACGGTGCCCGACACCACGCTGTGCGGATGGATGTGCGCGCCGTGCCCGCCCTTGCCGTCGAGCACGTTGACCCACAGGCTGTCGAGCTTGAGCTTGCGCCCGCCGAGATCGAACGCGCACGCTTCGGCGAACTTGGCAACATGCTTGTCGAGCAACCGCTTCAGGTCCGCGAAGGCTGGGTCGCGGATCGGCAGGTCGTCGAGCGAGGCATAGCTGGTATAGCCGCGATAGTGGTTCTCGCGGCACCAGCGCCGGCCGGCGCTATCGTCCTCGGCCAGTTGCAGGCACGAGGCTTCAAGATCGGCGACCAGCGCCTCGTTGCCCAGCGGCTGCTGGTACAGCAGGGTCGAAAACAGCGTGCGCATCAGGCGGACTCGACCATGCTCACTTCATATTGCGCGCGGCGCAGCGCGGTGATCAGCCGATCGAGATGGTTGCGGTCGCGCGTCTCGCACTCGATGTCGGTTACCAGGCCCTTGGCGGGCAGCGAGGTGAACACGCGCTGGTGATAGACCTCGATGATGTTGACGCCCTGCTCGTGGAAGATCCGCGCGACATGGAACAGCGCGCCCGGGCGATCCTGCAGGCGGATGCGCAGGCGCGCGAGCCGGCCCGAGCGGGCGAGGTCGCGCAGCAGCACATTGGCGAGCAGGCGCGTGTCGATATTGCCGCCGCACAGGATGGTGCCAACGGTCTTGCCCTTGAAGCGCTCGGGCTCGGAGAGGAGCGCGGCGAGGCCGGCGGCCCCTGCCCCTTCGACCACCGTCTTCTCGATCTGGAGCAGCAGGCTCACTGCCTCTTCCAGCCGGCGCTCGCCGACCAGCACGATGTCGTCGACCAGCGCCTCGACGATCTTCGCCGTGACGTTGCCCGGATATTTCACCGCGATGCCTTCGGCGAGGGTGTCGCCCGCGCACGGCATCTCGGTGTGGTGCACGCGGTTGTACATCGAGGGGTAGAGCTCGGCCTGGACGCCCAGCACTTCGATCGGCCGGTCCTGTGCCTTGGCGACGACCGATGCGCCCGAGATCAGCCCGCCGCCGCCGATCGGCACGACCAGCGTGTCGATGCCGGGCACGTCCTCGAGCAGTTCGAGCGTCGCGGTGCCCTGGCCGGCGATCACCCGCGGATCGTCGAACGGATGGATGAAGGTGAAGCCGCGCTCCGCCTCCAATTCCCGAGAATGGGCATAGGCGGCGTCGAAGGTCTCGCCGTGGAGCACGACATTGGCGCCGTGCCCTTCGGTCTGGGTGACCTTCACGATCGGCGTGTTCTTGGGCATCACGATCGTGCTGGGGATGCCCAGCCGCGTCGCGTGATAGGCGAGGCCCTGCGCATGGTTGCCGGCCGAGGCCGCGATCACGCCCTTGGCGCGCGCTTCGGCGTCCAGCTGCAGCAGCGTGTTGAGCGCGCCGCGTTCCTTGTAGGCGGCGGTGAACTGGAGATTCTCGAACTTGAGGTACACGTTCGTGCCGGTCAGCTGCGAGAGCGTGCGGCTGTGCAGCGTCGGCGTCCGCACCACCGCGCCCGAAATTCGCTGGGCCGCCGCACGAACATCGTCGATCGACACGGGGAGCGAGGCGGGCGCGTTTGCTGCTTTGGTAGCCATGATCCTGTCCGCCTAGACCATCTGGCGCGGCAGGGGAACAGGCCCTATGCCCGGACCCATGTTTACGCGCCTCAAGCGGCTTGCCGCCGCCACCGCCCTGCTGCTCGCGCCCGCCGCCAATGCCGATGGAATCGTTGACAATGTCAACGGCATCACGCTCGATGCCAAGGGCGCGGTGGTGCGCTTCGAGGCGCTGCAGATCGATCCCTATGGCAAGGTGGTCGCACTCTATGCCAAGGGGCAGAAGCGGCCGAAGAAGCTGGTCTGGCGGCTTGATCTGAAGGGGGCGACGATCGTGCCGGGCATGATCGACGCGCATGGCCATTTCATGGGGCTGGGCTTCCAGCAGCTACAGCTCGATCTTTCGGCCACCACCAGCCTCGACGACGCGCTCGCCCGCATCGGCGACTATGCGGGCAAGAGCCGCGCGAAATGGGTCCTCGGCCGCGGCTGGAACCAGGAAGCCTGGAAGCTCGGTCGCTTCCCCACCGCCGTCGATCTCGACCGCGCGGTGAGCGATCGCCCGGTGTGGCTGGAGCGGGTCGACGGCCATGCCGGCTGGGCGAACAGCAAGGCGCTCGAACTCGCCGGCATCACCGCCGCGACCAAGGACCCCGCCGGCGGCCGCATCGAGCGCGACGCCAGCGGCCGCCCCACCGGCGTGCTGGTCGACGCCGCGACCGAACTGGTCGCCAAGGTGGTGCCGCAGCCCACGCCACGCGAGCGCAACGCCGCCTTCCTCGCGGCACAGCAGAAGCTGCTCTCGCTCGGCATCACCGCGACGGCTGACATGGGCACGACGATCGACGACTGGGAGACGATGCGCGGTATGGCCGATATCGGCCAGCTACACCTGCGCATCCTGAGCTATGCCCACGGCGTGGACACCGCGCTGCGCGTGGCGGGCGCCGGGCCGACCCCCTGGCTCTATGGCGACCGGCTGCGGATGGGCGGCATCAAGCTCTATGCCGATGGCGCGCTCGGCTCGCGTGGCGCCTGGCTCAAGGCCGACTACAGCGACGCGCCGGGCAACAAGGGACTGGGTTTCCTCACCGACGACCAGCTGCTCAACCTGATGGCACGCGGCGCGATGGACAATTTCCAGCTCGCCGTCCACGCGATCGGCGACCGCGCCAACCAGCAGGTGCTGGACGCGATCGAGATCCTCTCCGAAACCTACAAGGGCGACCGCCGCTGGCGGATCGAGCATGCCCAGGTCATCGATCCCAAGGACCTACCGCGCTTCGCCAAGCTGGGCGCGATCGCCTCGATGCAGCCGGTCCACCAGACCAGCGACCGCACCATGGCCGAAGCACGGCTGGGGCCGGACCGGCTCGCCGGCGCCTATGCCTGGCGGACGATGCTGCGCGACGGGACGCGGATCGCGTTCGGCTCCGACTATCCGGTCGAGAGCCCCGACCCCTGGGCCGGCTGGGCGGCGAGCTTCACCCGGCAGGACGCGAGCGGCAATCCGCCGGGCGGCTGGCGGCCCGAAGAGAAGCTGACCCGCGAGGAAGGCTGGGCCGGCTTCACCATCGGCGCGGCCTATGCCAGTTTCGCGGACGACAAGATCGGCCGCCTGGCACCCGGGCTCTGGGCCGACTTCCTGATCCTCGATCGCGATCCGCTGACCGTCTCGCCCGCCGAGCTGCGCGACACCAAGGTGGTCGAAACCTGGGTGGGCGGCCGCCGCGCCTGGGGGGCGAAGCCCTAAGCGCGATGTTCCGATTGGTCATGGCCGGCGCGCAGTGGCGCGACCGGATCGGTGCGGCGCTGGGCGGCGCGATCGGCATCGGGGTCACGGCGTGGGTATCGGCGCTGGCCGGCTTCGACCGGACTACCGCTATCCTGCTAGCGGCACCGATCGGCGCCTCGGCGGTGCTGGTGTTCGCGGTGCCGTCGAGCCCGCTGGCGCAGCCCTGGCGGGTGATTGGCGGGAACGTCGTCTCGGCGCTGGTCGGATTGGCGGTTGCGCAGTGGCTGGGGCACGGCGCGCTCGCGGCGGGCGTCGCGGTAGGGTTGGCAATCCTCGTCATGTCGCTGACCCGCAGCCTCCACCCGCCGGGCGGCGGCACGGTGTTGCTGCCGGTGCTGGCACCGGCGATATTGTCGCAGGGGCTGGGGTTCGTGCTGGTGCCGATCGGCGTCAATGCCGTGCTGCTGACGCTGTGCGGGCTGCTCGTCCATCGCGTGACCGGGCATAGCTACCCGCACCGCGTGCCCCCGGCCCCACCCGCGCCGGGGCTGCTGCCGGAGGACATCGACGCGGCGCTGGCGGAAGCCGGCGAAGCTTTCGACGTCAGCCGCGAGGATCTGCTCGCGCTACTGGCACGGGCCGAACACCACGCAGCAGCGCGGCGCAGGTGAAGCAAGCAAAAGCCCCTCCCCTGGAGGGGAGGGGCTTTCACAGTAGCGCCCGCAACAACGGCGGCCCCAGCGTCAACAGCCCAATTGCTGCCGCCGCGAGCGATGCCACCAAGACCCCGCCCGCAGCCAGATCCTTGATCCGGCCGATCGCGGGGTCGAAGTCCGGGCAGATCCGGTCGCAGAGATCCTCGATCGCGGTGTTGAACGCTTCCGCCAGCCAGACCAGCGCGACCGCAAGGAAAAGCCAGCGCCATTCGGCGACCGCCAGCCGCAGCGCGGCGCCGGCCACTACCACGCAAAGCGACGCCGCCAGATGCACCCGCGCATTATGCTCCTCACGCAGCAGCACGCGCAGCCCCCGGATCGCGTAGCGAAAGCTCTTCAGGCGCGCGCCGATGCTGAAGCCTTTCGGCGAAGCGAATGGATCACTGGATTCCCGCATCCGGCCAGCGTGGCCGATCCGCCGTCCGCCCACCAGCCCGAAACGAAAAGGCCGCCGCCACGCGAAGGTGACGACGGCCCTGCCCCTGCGGGATCTCGGGAAGATCAGGCGACCTGGCTGTCCGCCTGCATGCCCTCGTCCGGCTCGCGCAGCACATAGCCGCGGCCCCAGACGGTCTCGATATAATTGTCGCCTTCGCAGGCCATGCTAAGCTTCTTGCGCAGCTTGCAGATGAAGACGTCGATGATCTTGAGTTCGGGCTCGTCCATGCCGCCATAGAGATGGTTGAGGAACATCTCCTTGGTCAACGTGGTGCCCTTGCGGAGCGAAAGCAGCTCCAGCATCGCATATTCCTTGCCGGTCAGATGCACACGGGCGCCGTCGACCTCGACGGTCTTGGCGTCCAGGTTCACCGCCAGCTTGCCGGTGCGGATGACCGACTGCGAATGGCCCTTGGAGCGGCGCACCACGGCGTGGATGCGGGCGACCAGCTCTTCGCGGTGGAAGGGCTTGGTGACGTAATCATCGGCGCCGAAGCCGAACGAGCGCACCTTCGAATCCATCTCGCTGATGCCCGAGAGGATCAGCACTGGGGTCTGCACCCGCGCGGTGCGCACCTTCTTCAGCACGTCATAGCCGTGCATGTCCGGCAGGTTGAGGTCGAGCAGGATGATGTCGTAGTCATACAGCTTGGCGAGGTCCAAACCTTCCTCGCCCAGGTCGGTCGTGTAGACGTTGAACCCTTCGCCCGAAAGGATCAGTTCGATCGCCTTGGCTGTGCTAGGCTCGTCTTCGATCAGCAGCACGCGCATTGCCGGTTCCCCTGTCCACACCACACGACGTAGCCCCGATGCCCGACGCGCTGGACGCTTCATTAACCTAAGCGTCAATGAAGCCGAAAGGTTAATTTCTCGTAAGTCGGGTGGTTCCGCAAGCCCCGTGGAATCTACGCATCCGGTTCGGACCTAGATGTGGAATCGTACGGTCGCGGCTCGATCTCCTCGCCCAGAACCTCGCGCAGATACAGGCTGCGCACCAGCGTGAAGATCACCACCAGCAGCGCGGCAGAGAAGAACAGGCCGAACAGCCCGAAGACGAATCCGATACCGATGATTGCGAACAGCGTGACTGCGGGCGGGATCGCGATCACCCGGCTCTGCACGAAGGGGGTGAGGAAGTTGGTCTGGACGATTCGCACGCCGGCAAAGACCAGCAGGCAGCCGATCAGCGCGCCCGGCCCGCCGGTCGCGGCGAGGCCCAGCGCCGGCAGCATCGCCGCGGTAGGCCCCACATAGGGGATGAACTCGCTGAGGCCCGCCAGCAGCCCCAGCGCTGCGGGCGAGGGCACCCCGGCGATCCAAAGCCCGAGCCCGACGAGCAGGCCCATGCTGGTCATCAGGATCAGCTGGGTGCGCAGCCACAGCCGCAGCGTGGTACCCACGTCTGCCAGCGCATCGGCAACGGCGTCGCGCGTGTCGCCCTTGGGCACGAGCAGCAGCAGCCCGCGCAGATAGACGCCCGGATCGGCGGCCATGAACAGCGCGCCGACCAGCAGCAGCAGGGCGTTGAGGAACAGCTCGAACGAGCCCAGCGCAAAGCCGCTGGCATCGCGTGCGACTCGCGAACCCGCAAAGGCCGCCTCGGCAGCATCGTAGAGCTTCGCGGCCACGGGACTCTCCTGCGCCCAGACCTTCATGCGCGTGACCAGCTGCGGGATCGAACGGACCAGCGCCTCGACCTGCGGGCCGAACTGGACCGCGAACAGCCAGACGAGGAAAGCGATCGCGGCGAGTACCGTCAGCATTGCGCTCACCACCGACCAGCGTCTCGGCACACCGAGCTGCGTATAGCGATCGGCGATGGCGCGGATCACCACCGCCCCCAGCACCGCACCGAAGGTTAGGATCAGCAGGTCGGCGGCGCGCACCAGCGCCACCACCACCGCGCCGACGGTGAGAAGGATCAGGACGCGGCGGATGAACCGCGCATCGGCAGCATCGGGTACGAGGCGCTTCACGCAGCCCGAACGCAGATGCTGCGCAAGCGCTCCGTGAGAAAAGCGATCAGCGCTTCCACCCGCACCGGCCGGCGCGATCCCGGCGGGGTGACGAGATGGAGCCCCACCGCACCTGCGACCCAGTCGGTCAGCACCGGCTCCAGCCGGCCGGCGGCGATTTCGGTATCGACCAGAAAGCCCGGCAATCGCGCAATGCCCAGGCCCGCGCACAAGGCGGGCAGCATCGCCTCGCCATTATCGGTGCGCAGCGGCCCGTCGACGCGCACCGCCGCTTCCTCGCCGCCCGCCTTCTTGAAGCGCCACACGCCCGGCGTCGCGGTGTTGGTGTAGACGAAGCAGGCATGGCGGGCGAGGTCGGCCGGGTGCTGCGGGCGCCCCGCCCGCTCGAAATAGCCGGGCGCGGCGACGACATGGATGTTTACCGGCCCCAGCCGTCGCGCGCGCAGCGAACTGTCGGGCAGCTCGGCGATGCGGATCGCGACGTCGATCCCCTCGCCGACGATGTCGACAAACGCGTCGGAGAGGGTCAGTTCCACCTTGATCTGCGGGTGCGCGATCATGAACTCGGCGATCAGCCCGGAGAGATGCCGCGACCCGAAGGTCAGCGGCGCCGCCAGCCGCACCACGCCCGAGGGCGCGCTGGCCGATTCGAACGCTGCCTCCTCCGCCGACTGCCCGTCCTCCAGGATGCGCTGGGCATGCTCGGCCAGCTGTTGGCCGCTGTCGGTGAGCGTCAGCCGCCGCGACGTGCGGTGGAACAGCGCCGTGCCCAGCCGCTCCTCCAGCCGGGTGATCGCCTTGGACACGGTCGCCTTCGATACGCCGAGCGCCAGCGCCGCGCCGCTGAACGAGCGGTGCTCGACCACGCTGGCGAACACCGCCCAGGCCTCGAAATCCGGTAGCTTCATCCCCGCGTCTCCTGCTCGGGCGAAGCCATATCACGAAACGATCAGTTTCCAACGTTTCCGTTTACGCGCTGATGCCGATGCCTATTTTGGCGGCAACCCACAAGGAGATCAGCGATGATCGACAAACGCAGTTTCGAAAGCCTGGGTGGCGCCGATCACGGCTGGCTCAAGGCCAAGCACCATTTCAGTTTCGCCGACTATTACGACCCGTCCCGCATGGGCTGGGGCGCGCTTCGAGTGTGGAACGACGACGAGATCGCTCCCAATTCGGGCTTCCCGCCGCACCCGCACCAGAACATGGAAATCATCACCTATGTCCGCTCGGGTGCGATCACCCACCAGGACTCGATGGGCAACAAGGGCCGCACCGAGGCGGGCGACGTGCAGGTGATGAGCGCGGGCAGCGGCGTGCGCCACGCGGAATACAACCTCGAGCCGGAGGCGACCCGGATCTTCCAGATCTGGATCCTGCCGCGCGAGGCCGGCGGCCAGCCGAGCTGGGGCGCCAAGCCCTTCCCCAAGGGCGATCGCTCGGGCCGGTTCGTCGCGCTGGCCTCCGGGTTTGCCGACGACAAGGACGCGCTGCCGATCCGCGCCAATGCGCGCGTGCTGGGCGCCACGCTGAAGGCTGGCGAAAGCGTCACGCATAGCGTCGGCGAAGGTCGCCATGCCTATCTCGTCCCCGCCGCCGGTGCGATCACCGTTGACGGAGATGCGGTGAACGCCCGTGACGGCGCGGCGCTTTCGGGCGGCCGGACCGTTACCATCACCGCCGTTCAAGACGCCGAGATCGTTCTCGTCGATTCCGAATAAGCGGGCGTCTGCGCCCCGCCCTTTCCACCCGCACAGGGAGTTACTGCCATGACCAAGATCCTCGTTCTCTACTATTCGTCCTATGGCCACCTCGCGAAGATGGCCGATGCCGTCGCCGAGGGCGCACGCAGCGCCGGTGCGGAAGTGGACGTGCGCCGCGTCGCCGAGACCGCGCCGGCCGAAGTCGCGCAGGCCGCCGGCTTCCGCGTCGACGACAGCCACCCGCTGTTCGACGATCCCAACCAGCTCGCCCAGTATGACGGCATCATCGTCGGCGCGCCGACCCGCTTCGGCCGTATGGCCAGCCAGATGGCGGCATTCTGGGACAAGGCCGGCGGCGTGTGGTTCCAGGGCCAGCTGAACGGCAAGGTCGGCGCTGCCTTCACCTCGACCGCCTCGCAGCATGGCGGCCAGGAAACCACGCTGTTCTCGATCCTGACGAACCTGCTGCACTTCGGCATGACCATCGTCGGCCTCGACTATGGCTTCCAGGGCCAGATGGGTGTCGACGAAGTGAAGGGCGGCACCCCGTACGGCGCCAGCACCATCGCCGATGGCGACGGCAGCCGCCTGCCGAGCGATGTCGAGCTGGAAGGCGCGCGCTACCAGGGCCGCCGCGTCGCCGAGACCGCGGCCAAGCTGAAGGCGTGACCCCGAGGACTGCGCCGGTAGCGTAGCGCGCAGCCCCCAGAACGGCCGGAGCGCCCCCTGCTCCGGCCGTTTTCGTATCCGGGCTCGCGCATTTCGTCCGGCGCGCTATATCCCGCCCATGTTCAAGGACCGGGTACTCTTCATCGACGGCGAAGCGCTGATCATCGACAAGCCGGCGGGCCTGCCCGTCGATCGCCCGCGCGACCGCAGCGAGAGCCTGGAGGATCTGCTCGAGCAGCTGACCTTCGGCTTCGAGCGGCTGCCCGTCCCCGTCCACCGGCTCGACCGCGATACCAGCGGCTGCCTGCTGCTCGCGCGCAATCCCAAGGCGATGAAGCGTTTCGGCCAGGCGTTCGAGGCCGGCCAGGTCACCAAGCGCTATGTCGCCATCCTCGACGGCGTGCCCGAAACCGAAAGCGGCGAGATCGACCTGCCGCTCGGCAAGGTCTCGACGATCGAAGAAGGTTGGCGGATGACGCACGATCCCAAGGGCAAGTCCGCGCGCACCCGCTGGAAGCGGATGGAAGTCCATGACGGCCGCGCGCTGGTCGCCTTCTATCCCGAGACCGGCCGCACCCACCAGATCCGCGTCCATGCGCTGGAAGGCATCGGCATTCCGATCGTCGGCGACCCCGTGTACGGCCGGCGCGGCCCGGCGCTGATGCTCCACGCCCAGTCGATCACCGTGCCGCGCCCGGGCAAGCCCGACGTGCACGGCGACGCGCCTTTGCCCGCGCGCTTCCACCATATCGGCTTCGGCCGACCGGCGCATGGCTGAGATCCCCGACGCGGCGATCCTCGAGGAGAAGTTCCTCGCCGCGACCGGACCCGGCGGGCAGAACGTCAACAAGGTGGCGACCGCGGTGCAACTGCGGGTGGACGTCTTCAAGCTGGGGCTTTCGCCCTATGCCTATGAACGGCTCAAGGAACTCGCCGGCACGCGGATGACCTCGGCCGGCGAGCTGCTGATCACCGCGCGGCAATACCGCACCCAGGACGCCAACCGCACCGACGCCCGCCAGCGCCTGTCCGAGCTGATCGACAAGGCCCATGAGCGCCAGGCCAAGCGGATCAAGACCAAGCCGAGCAAGGCGGCCAAGGCGCGCAGGGTGGATGCGAAGAAGGGGCGATCAGCGGTGAAGGCCGGGCGCGGCAAGGTCAGCTTCGACTGAGGGCCGCCACGACCAGTTTAGCCGTCATCCCGGCGAAAGACGGGATCCATTCGCCACTCGGCCGCAGCAGGAAACATGGCGGAGCCCCCAATGGATTCCGGCTTTCGCCGGAATGACGGTCGTGGAGCAAGCCCCCTCGCACCCAGCGCCGCGATCTCCTACATCGCGGCCATGTACAGCTTCGACATCACCGCCGACACCAAGGCCGAGCTCTATCGCGACCTCGCCGCCGCTCTCGATTCGCTGACCGCTGACGAGCCGGACGCGATCGCCAACATGGCGAACGTCTCCGCGCTGATCGGCCAATATCTGCCCGATCTCAACTGGGCGGGCTTCTACCGCAACGTGAAGGACGAGCTGGTGCTGGGCCCCTTCCAGGGCAAGGCCGCCTGTATCCGCATCCCGTTCGGCAAGGGCGTGTGCGGTGCTGCCGCGGCGACGCGGGAGACGCAGCTGGTCGAGGACGTCCATGCCTTTCCCGGCCACATCGCCTGCGACGCCGCCAGCCGCTCCGAGCTGGTCGTGCCGATCGTCCACCAAGGCGAACTGCTCGGCGTGCTCGATCTCGACAGCCCCCTGCGCGCACGCTTCGACGCTGGCGATGCGGCAGGCTGCGAGGCGCTGATGCGAATCCTCGCTCCCCGCATCGCCTGACCTTACCCATTTCGCTGTAGATGCGGTTTCGCCGGACCTGTTGCGGTTCGGCGACACCCCTTTTTGCGCTCGTTTTCCAGCGCTTTGGCAGCACGGGTCAGGCAAAGAGGTAATACCAACATTTGTTTTTGTATTAAATTGGCCTTGACACCATAGGACCGATACCGACCAATATCCCGCGCAGCGCCTGATTCAGAACAGATGCCATGGGAGGGCATGGGCGCGCACCGAACATTGGGTTCAACCACTCGGGGGGTATGAAATGCCGACGGATCAAAGCCTTCGCACGCCAGTGAGAACGATTGCGAAAACCATCCTGCTCGCGTCGGGATGCATCGCCGCGCTCAGCTTCGCCACCGCCGCGCAGGCGCAGACCGACGGCGCGCCGGCAGGGCAGGAAGACGGCGAGATCGTCGTCAACGGCATCCGCGCGTCGATCGACAACGCCATCGAAGCCAAGCGGAAGGACATCCGCGTCACCGACGGCATCTCGGCCGAGGATCTGGGCAAGTTCCCCAGCGAGAACATCACCGAGGCGATCCAGCGCATTTCGGGCGTGCAGATGTCCAACATCAACGGGCGCGGCGCGACGATCAGCATTCGCGGCCTGGGCCCGCAATATGCGATGACCACCGTCAACGGCCAGACTTTCAAGAGCGCCGACTTCACCGACGGCTTCCGCTACGACATCATCCAGACCGAACTCGCCAACGCGATCGAGGTGATCAAGTCGCCGACGGCGGACATGGATGCGGGCGGCCTTTCGGGCACGGTCAACATCAAGACGACGATGCCGCTCGACTATAAGGAGCGCCAGCTGGTCCTGTCGGTGAAGGGCCAGAATTCCGAATATGCCGGCGGCAAGATCACGCCGAAGATCAGCGGCAGCTATGTCGACCAGTTCGCCGACGGCACGCTCGGCGTCTATGTCAATCTCGGCTACCAGAAGCTGAAGGATCGCGCCGACTATTTCTGGATGGACCGCTGGGCCACCCAGACGGCCGCCGGGGCCACCGTCACCGTCCCCCGCCGCCCGCGCTATCGCCGCATCGACCGCGATACCGAACGGCTGATGGGCAGCGGCGGCGTCCAGTGGCGCCCCAGCGACCGGATCGAAGTGGATGCCAGCGCGATCTACGCCAAGGACATCACCGATTACGACGTGAACCAGCAGGTGTTCCTGTTCAACACCTCCAGCATCGTCGGCAGCAACGTCGTCAACGGCGTCGCCACCAAGGCGACCGCGACCAACTTCACCATGGAGAACAACCGCCAGCACGAGGATCGCAACCTCGTCAGCCAGGGCTATACGCTCTCGGGCAAGTGGACCGGCGACGATGGCTGGTCGGCGCGCACGGTGTTCAACTACACCAAGGGCAGCACCTATCAGCGCGAGGCCGCCGCGATCCTGGGGGTGAACATCCCCACCGCGACGATCGATTTCTCGAACCCGGACTCGGTGAAGTATAGCGTCGGCACCGATCTTTCGAGCACCGCGCTCTACGCCCCGGCGACGCTGACCCGCAACGAATATCCCAACGGCGCGACCCGCCAGATGGCGTCGAGCGAAACCTCGGGCCAGGCGGATCTGTACAAGCAAGTCTCCTTCGGCCCCTTCACCAAGTTCAGCGTCGGTGCCAAGTATCGCCACGAGATCTTCAGCCGCGACGTGAGCCGCCACGACATGATCGCGCTGGCCGACCAGCCGAAGCCTTCCAGCCCGATCTTCCCGCAGATGGCGACGAGCAACTATCCGGTCTCGGGCTTCCTCAACGGCGATTCGGGCATCCCCGGCGCCTGGATCGGCCCCGATCTCGGCGCCTATGACAAGGCGCTGGCCGCGGCCGGGATCACCGTGCCGGACATCTTCGCGCCCGAAGCCAGCTACCATGTCGATCGCTTCATGCCCTCGGCCTATGCGATGGCGGACATCGACACCCAGCTCGGCGGGATGACGCTGCGCGGCAATCTCGGCGTGCGCTACGAGCACACCAAGCAGAAGGTACAGGGCAACATCACCGCCCCGCGCACCGACGGCTATGAAGAAGTGCAGCAGAAGGTGGGCGAGTACGCCGTCGAGCAGCGCTACGACAATGTCCTGCCCAGCCTGAACCTGGTGCTGGAGCCGACGCGCACGGTGCAGGTCCGCTTCGCCGCGGCCAAGGTGCTGGTCCGCCCGATCATGGATTCGAACACGTCCATGGCGCAGACCACCAGCAGTTCGCCCAACACCTTCCCGGCGAATACCAATACGATCACGGTGGATCTCGGCCAGGCCGGTCTCAAGCCGCTGACCGCGAACCAGCTCGACCTCGGCGTGGAATGGTATCCCACCCGCTCGAGCACGATCGCGCTCAACGGCTTCTACAAATGGATCAAGAACGGCACCTTCTCGCGCCTGATCTGCCCGACGTCGTTCAACGGCACCGCGCTCAGCACGGCGGGCAATGACTGCGTCGATGCCAGGGGCAATATCTACGACATCACCCAGACGCTCAACGATCCCAGCACCATCCGGGTGAAGGGCTTCGAGATCAGCTGGAACCAGTCGTTCGATCGTATCCTGCCGCTCGACGGCCTCGGGCTGCTCGCCAACTTCACCCGGGTCTATCCGCAGAAGGTGGCGATCGGCACGGGCTATACGATCCGCAACCTGTCGAAGGTGACGTGGAACGTCTCGCCCTATTGGGAGAACGAGCAGTTCAACATCCGCCTCTCGATCAACCACCGCAGCAGCTACGAGCAGAACAGCGCCGACAGCTTCTTCGCCCGCGAAGGCCATGTCGTGAAGGGGCGCACCCAGTTCGACCTCAGCGGTGGCTACTCGCCGAACAGCTGGCTGACTTTCGCGGCCGGGGTGATCAACCTCAACAACAGCCGCGAACAGGCCTATTTCCGCGATCCGGCGGTATGGCAGGAGAGCAGCTTCTATGGCCGCAGCTTCTACCTGTCGGCAACGCTGAAGATGTAACAATACCCGGGGGCGACGCCGTGACGACGGCGCCGCCCCCATCGTTTTCGATGTCTGGAGAGTCTGACTTGGTCGTATCCGTCACCCGCCGCCTTCCCCTGCTCGGCCCGGTCGCGGCCGCGCTCGTCCTTGCCACCCCCGCCGCGGCGCTGCCCGGCCGGCCGGCACCCGCCGCCGCGCCGCAAGCGCAGACCGCCGCCGCGCGCGCCGTGCTGGCGCGGCTCGGCGCCGACACTACCAGGATCGACCTGGCGCTGGCTCCCGGCGCCACCCCGCAGTTCCGCGCCCGCACCGCAGGCGGGCGGCTGCGGATCGAAGGCACCTCGCCCGTCGCGCTGGTGCGCGGTGCCGCCCGCGCGCTGGGCCAGCAGGGTAGCCTGTTCGTTTCCTGGGAGGGCGTCCGCAATCGCCCGCTGGCGCTGCGCGACGGCTATGACAGCGGCGTGGTCGCCTCGCCCTTCTCGCTGCGGACGTATCTGAACACCTGCACCTATGGCTACACCACCCCCTGGTGGAACTGGGGCCGCTGGGAGCGCGAGATCGACTGGATGGCCGCGCACGGCGTCGACACGCCGCTGGCGATGGAGGGGCAGGAGCATGTCTGGCGCGCGATGTGGCGCGAGCAGGGCATGAACGACGCCCAGATCGCCGACGGCCTTTCCGCCGCGCCCTTCCTCCCCTGGCAGCGGATGGGCAATATCGCCGGCTACCGCGCACCGCTCTCGGCCAACTGGATCGAGAAGAAGCGCGTCCTGCAGCGCCAGATCCTCGCCCGGATGCGGTCGCTTGGCATGAAGCCGATCCTGCCGGCCTTCTCCGGCTATGTTCCCGAGGCCTTCGCCAAGGCGCACCCGGAGGCGAAGATCTACCAGATGCGGCAATGGGAGGGCTTTCCCGGCACCTATTGGCTCGACCCGTCCGACCCGCTCTTCGCCAAGCTCGCCGCGCGCTTCCTCCAGCTCTACACCGCGACCTATGGCCCCGGCGAATATTACCTCGCCGACGCCTTCAACGAGATGGTGCCGCCGATCGCCGAGGACGGCAGCGACGCCCGCGCCGCGACCTATGGCGACGCGATCGCCAACACCGCCGCCACGCGCGCCGCAGCACTTCCCAAGGAAGTGCGCGACGCCCGCCTCGCAGCCTATGGCGAGCGGCTCTACCGCTCGATCACTGCCGCCGCGCCGGGCGCGACCTGGGTGATGCAGGGCTGGCTGTTCGGCGCCGACAAGGCCTTCTGGACGCCCGACGCGATTGCCGCTTTCCTCTCCAAGGTGCCCGACGAGCGCATGCTGGTGCTCGACATCGGCAACGATCGTTATCCCGGCATCTGGAACGCGACCGAGGCCTTTTACGGCAAGGGCTGGGCGTACGGCTATGTCCACAATTACGGCGGCAGCAACCCGGTCTATGGCGACCTGAACTTCTACCGCAGCGACATGACCGCCGCGCTTGCCAACCCGGACCATGGGCGGATGCGTGGCTTCGGGCTGTTCCCGGAAGGGCTGCACAGCAACAGCATCGCCTATGCCTATGCCTATGACCTCGCCTGGGGCGAGATCGATGCGAAGGGCGATGCCCGCCCGCTCGATGCGTGGCTGGGCGACTATACCAAGGCCCGCTACGGCAAGACCTCGCCCGCGCTGGTCGCCGCCTGGGACAAGGCGATCGCGGGTGCCTACACCACCCGCTACTGGACCCCGCGCTGGTGGCGCGAGCAGGCCGGCGCCTATCTGTTGTTCAAATTCCCCAGCCTCGACGGCGCGGACTATCCCGCCGCCCCGGGCGACCCGGCGGCACTCCGCGCCGGAATCGAAGCACTGCTCGCCCAGGCGCCGCAGCACGCCGGCGAGCCGCTCTACACCTATGACGTGGTCGACCTCGCCCGCCACTATGCCAGCGTGAAGCTCGACGACCGGCTGAAGACGGCGACCGCCGCCTACAAGGCCGGCGACCTCGCCACCGGTGATCGGGCCGCTGCGGCGGCGGAAAAGCTCGCGCACGACATCGACTCCATCGCCGGCAACCAGCAGGAGACACTGGGCAGCTGGCTCACCGATGCCGCCGCCTATGGCGACACGCCCGCCGAGAAGGCGGCGTTCGTCGAGCAGGCCAAGGCAGTGGTGACGGTCTGGGGCGGCACCGGACACCTCTCCGACTATGCCTCGCGCGCGTGGCAGGGGCTGTACGCCGGCTATTACTGGCCGCGCTGGCAGCGCTTCCTCGCCGCCCAGCGTGCCGCCGCTGCCGCGCACACCGACTTCGACGCCAAGGCCACCGCCGCCGCGATCCGCGACTGGCAGGCCGCCTGGCTCAAGGACGGCAAGATGTGGGCTCGCCAGCGACCCGCGGCCCCGCTAGCCCTTGCCCGTACGCTCCTCGCAGAAAGCGAAGCCCGATGACCGAGACCCAGGCCAACACCGTCGCCGCGCTCGCCGGCAAGCCGCGCTTCCTCGCGCTGGACGTGTTTCGCGGTGCCACGATCTTCCTGATGATCCTGGTCAACACCTCCGGCCCGGGCGCCGAGCCCTATCCGCAGCTGGTCCATGCCAAGTGGTTCGGCTTCACCCTGGCGGACCTGGTGTTCCCCACCTTCCTGTTCGCGATGGGCAATGCGATGAGCTTCGCCTTCCGCAAGCCGGTGGCGACCGGGCCGTTCCTCGCCCGGCTGTTCAAACGCGGCGCGATCATCTTCGTGCTCGGCTATCTGATGTACTGGTTCCCCTTCGTCGAGCAGGGCGCGAACGGCTGGGAGCTCAAGCCCTTCGCGCTCACCCGCGTGCCCGGCGTGCTCCAGCGCCTCGCGCTCTGCTATGTGCTGGCCGCCCTGCTGATCCGCTGGCTCAAGCCCCGCCAGCTGCTGCTCGCCGCCATCGCGCTGCTGCTCGGCTACTGGACGACCCTGCTCGTCTTCAGCCCGCCGGGCATGGCCTATGACAAATATGCCAATATCGGCACGCAGATCGACCTGTGGCTGCTCGGACCCGGCCATCTCTACAAGAAGGACGCCGGCTTCGATCCCGAAGGCCTGCTGGGCACCCTGCCCGCCACGGTCAACGTGATTGCGGGCTATCTGGCGGGCCTCGCCATCGTCCAGGGCGGCGACCTGCGCCGTACCGTCGGCCGCATGGCGCTCGTCGGCGTCGCGCTGGTCGTAGCCGGGCTCGCCTGGTCGCCCTGGTTCCCGATCGCCAAGAAGCTGTGGACCGGCTCCTATGTCCTGCTCACCGTCGGGCTCGACCTGCTGCTGCTCGGGGCCACGATCTGGCTGATCGAGATCGCCGGCTTCAAGCGCGGCAGCCGCTTCTTCACCATCCTCGGGCGCAACCCGCTGGCAATCTACCTCTTCTCCGAGCTGTTCGTCACCGTGCTGGGGATGATTCCGGCGGGCGAGCATGGCGGCGTGTACGGTGCGGCGGGCGTGGGCATCTTCCAAGCGATCGCGCCGGGGCCGTTCGGGTCGCTGCTCTGCGCCTTCGCCTATACGATGCTGTGCTGGGCGGTGGGCTGGTGGATGGACCGCAAGGGACTGATCCTCAAGGCCTGACAAGACAGTTTTACTTCAAATAGTTGATCCGCATCAGTCGCGGAACGCGGGGAAATCTGGGCCGTTTCATCGGCTCAGACGCTGGCCCTCGGCGTCCCTTCTAGAGGTCCACTATGACAGCGTTGGTGCAGCCGGCCGATTTCGTGCGCCCGGCTTCGGCGAACGGGTTGCGGGTGCTCGAGCGGAGCGTCTATCGCGGCCCGCATCTGTTCAGCACGCGCCCGATGATCCGCATCCAGATCGATCTGCGCGATCTGGAACAATGGCCGAGCAACAAGCTGCCGGGCGTGACCGACGCGCTGCTCGCCCTCCTCCCCGGGCTGGGCGTGCATGGCTGCAGCTACCAACGCCCCGGCGGCTTCGTCGAGCGGCTGCGCGAAGGCACGTGGATGGGTCACATCATCGAGCATGTCGCGCTGGAGCTGCAGACCCTCGCCGGATCGCGCGTGACGCGCGGCAAGACGCGCTCGGTGAAGGACCGGCCGGGCGTGTACAACATCCTCTACACCTATCGCGACGAGACGCTGGCCCTCGCCGCCGGCCTCGCCGCGATCCGGCTGGTCGCCGATCTGCTGCCGGAGCCTCTGCGCAAGGTGGAAGGTCTTCAGCTGCTGGGTGTGGCGCCGCTCGACGCGCCTCAGGACGTCCGCGCGATCATCGCGTCGCTGCAGGCAATCCTCAAAACCAGCGCCTTGGGGCCCACCACCCGCGCGCTGGTCGAGGCAGCCGAGCGGCGCGGCATCCCCGTCGCGCGGCTCAACGAGCAGAGCCTGATCCAGTTCGGCCATGGCAGCCGCCAGAAGCGCATCCGCGCCAGCATCACCGGCGACACCGCGCAAATCGCGGTCGACATTGCCGGCAACAAGGCAATGACCAAGCAGCTGCTCGCCGAGGCCGGGCTGCCGGTCCCGCGCGGTGTGGTCGTGCGCCGGGTGGAGGAAGCCCTCGCCGAGGCCAGGCGCCTGCGCTGGCCAGTGGTGGTGAAGCCGCTCGACGGCAATCACGGCCGCGGCGTCACCACCGGCATCGCCGACGAAGACGCACTGCGCACCGCCTTCGACCTCGCGCTCCAGCATGGCCGCCGCGTGATCGTGGAGCAGCAGGTGCCGGGGAACGACCACCGCATCCTCGTCGTGAACGGCAAGGTCGTCGCGGTGGCCGAGCGGGTGCCCGCGCAGGTGATCGGCGACGGCTTCCATTCGATCGCCCAGCTGATCGACGACCTCAACCAGGACCCCCGCCGAGGCTTCGGCCATGAGAATGTCCTGACCCGTATTATCATCGACGAGGCAATGCTGGCGCTGCTGGAGAAGAGCGACCGCACGCCCGCGACCATCCCGATGGCGGGCGAGCAGGTGATCCTGCGCGATACCGCCAATCTCTCCACTGGCGGCACGGCGGTTGACCGCACCGACGTGATCCACCCTGCCAATCGCGCTATCGCCGAGCAGGCGGCGGCGGTGGTCGGGCTCGACGTGTGCGGGATCGACTTCCTCTCGCCCGATATTGCCCGCCCGGTGCGCGAGACCGGCGGCGGCATCGTCGAGGTCAACGCGGCACCGGGCTTCCGCATGCATCTGGAGCCCTCCAGCGGTACCCCGCGCGACGTCGCCACGCCGGTCATCGACATGCTGTTCCCGCGGGGGCGTCGCAGCCGCATCCCGATCTTCGCGATCACCGGCACCAACGGCAAGTCGACCACCGCCCGGATGGTCGCGCGCATCCTCTGCCACGCCGGCAGGAATGTGGGCATGACCACCACCAGCGGCATCTATTTCAACGGCCATCTGATGGCCGAAGCCGATGCCAGCGGGCCGAAGAGCGCGCGCACCGTGCTGCGCAACCCGGCGGTCGACGTCGCGGTGCTGGAGACGGCACGCGGCGGCATCCTGCGCGAAGGGCTGGGCTTCGACGGCGCCGATGTCGGCGCGGTGCTCAACGTCACCGCAGACCATCTCGGGATCAAGGGCATCGATACGATCGAGGAACTCGCCCAGGTGAAAGGCGTGGTGGTGGAGAGCGTCGCGCGCCGGGGCCATTCGGTGCTCAACGCCGACGATCCGATGTGCCACCGCATCTCCCGCCATGCGCGGGGCACGATCGTCTGGTTCTCGCTGAACGGCGGTTCGGACCTGTCCGGCCACCTCCGCCACCATATCGCCGAGGGCGGCATGGCGGTGGTGCGCGAGCCCGGCAGTTATGGCGGCTGCATCGTCCTCCACCGCGACGGCGAGCGCATCGAGGTGATGGCCGCCGCCGACATTCCCGCGACGCTCGGAGGCATCGCCGATTTCAACATCGCCAATGCGCTTGCCGCCATCGCGATGTGCGCGGCGCAGCGGCTGTCGATCGAGACGATCCGCGACGGGCTGAGCGCCTTCAGCATCTCGTTCGAGGATTCGCCGGGCCGCCTCAACCTCCACGATGCGCATGGCCGCCGCCACATCCTCGACTATGCGCACAACCCCGCCGGGCTGCAGGCGCTGGGCCAGGTGATCGAGCGGATGCGCGGGCGCTACCACCGGGTGATCGGCATGGTGAGCATCCCTGGCGACCGGCGCGACTGCGACATCGTCGAAATGGGCCAGCTTGCCGGCGCGATCTTCGACGAGATCGTATTCCGCGAGGCGCCCGACGGCCGTGGCCGCCCGCGCGGCGAGACCAACGGGCTGATGTCCGAAGGCGCGATGGCGGCGGGCATGCGGCCCGAGCAGGTGCACCGCATCGTCGACGAGATGGAGGCGGTGGACATGGTGCTGCAACTGGGGCGCCCCGGCGACCTGCTGGTGATCATGCCCAGCGCGATCCAGGCGGTGTGGGACCGAATCCTCGCCTTCCGGCCGGAAGCGGCGGTTCGGGAGAAGCTGCATGCCTGAAGCAACACGCTGGGCGATCCTCGTCCATGGCGGCGCCAAGACGATCGATCCGGCGCTCCACGATCGCAACCGCGCCGGGACCGCCGCCGCCGCCGAAGCAGGTGCGGCAGTGCTGCGCGCGGGCGGCAGCGCCGTGCTCGCGGCCGAGGCGGCAGTGCGGGTGCTGGAGGACGATCCGGTGTTCAACGCCGGCTTTGGATCGGTGCTCACCAGCGACGGCACCGTCGAGATGGACGCAGCATTGATGGAAGGTACGGAGCTTGCGCTGGGCGGCGTTGCGGGCGTGCGGCGCGTCCGAAATCCGGTGAGCGTCGCCCGGGCGATGCTCCCCGCCCGCCCGGTGTTGCTCGCCGGCGAGGGCGCGGAACGGTTTGCGGCGGACAACGGCATCGAACTCGTCGAGGCCGAGACCATGCTCTCTCCGGAGGCGCTCGCCTCGGAGAACAGCAAGGCACACGACACCGTCGGCTGCGTTGCGATCGACACCACTGGCGCGATCGCCGCGGCGACCTCCACCGGCGGGCTGCCGGGCAAGCATCCCGGCCGGATCGGCGATTCCCCCGTTCCCGGTGCGGGCCTCTATGCCGACGACACGCTGGGCGGCTGCGCCTTTTCCGGCGATGGCGAGGCGATCCTGCGGACGATGCTCGCCGCGCAAGTGATGCACGCGCTCGAACGCGGCGGCTCGGCCGGCGAGGCGGCGGAGCATGCCATAGCGCGGCTTAGCCGGGTCGGCGGCGAGGCGGGCGCGATCGTTGTGGAGCGCTCGGGCGCCTTCGGCATTGCCCATAACAGCGATCATTTCGCGCTGGCACTCCATTCCCACGGGCTCGATGCCCCGCGCGCGGGCGTTCACCGCGACGAATTGAAGGACTTGCTGCATGACTGACTCCGGCGGACCGCTCATCATCATCGGCGGCCACGAAGACAAGGAAGGCGACAAGACCATCCTCAAGGAGGTCGCGCAGCGGGTGAACGGCGGCAAGCTCGTCATCGCCACCGTCGCCAGCCACCAGCCCGACGGCTATTTCAGCACCTACCAGAAGGCGTTCGGGGCGCTGGGCGTCGACAATCTGATCGAGCTCTATGTCCACGAACGCGGCGAGACGCTGGAGCAGGAGACGCAATCGGTGTTCGACGATGCCGTGGGCATCTTCTTCACCGGCGGCGACCAGCTGCGCATCTCCAGCCAGATCGGCGACACCCCGGTCGAGCGAATGGTGCGCGACATCCATGCGCGCGGCGGCGTGATCGCAGGTACCTCGGCGGGCGCGTCGGTGATGAGCGAGACGATGCTGGTGAAGGGCTCCAGCGCCGAATCGCACCGCATCGGCGACCTCCACATGGCGCCCGGCCTCGGGCTGGTGCGCGACGTGATCATCGACCAGCATTTCGCCGAGCGCGGTCGCATCGGCCGGCTGCTCGGCGCGGTGGCGCAGAACCCGCGCGTGCTCGGCATCGGCATCGACGAGGATACCGCGATCGTGCTGGAAGGCTGCTGCTTCCGCGTCGCCGGGGCCGGCGCGGTCTATATCGTCGACGGCTCGGGCGTCACCCGCTCGAACATCGCCGAGGCCAGCCCGGAGCGGACGCTATCGATGCACGACGTCCGCCTGCACGTGCTCAGCCATGGCGACGAATTCGACCTCGACCAGCGCCGCCCCCTCTCCAAAAGGGATTGAGCGCGACCTTCAGTCCTGCTCGGGCGCCAGCACCGCCGCCAGCGCGTCGGCGGTCTGGGCGCGGCGCTCGACGATTCCCGCGGTCATCCGCAGCACGAGATCGCGGGCGCCCTGCCAGTGGCTGCCACTGCGGCGGGCATGCGGCAGCTGGGGCATGCCGCCCACCGCGCTGCCCCAGCCCGTTGCCAGCGCCTGGACCCGTTCGCTCACTGCCGTATCGGGCGTGTCGCCGCTCAGCAGCAGCGAGGGGAAGGGCAGCTTGATCCTGGGCGAGGCAAAATGCGCAGCATCGCCCTCCCCTGCGATCGGATCGATCAGCAGCGCGCCGGCCACGCGGGTAATATAGTCGCGCGGCGAGAGCCGGGCCCACCAGGTCGCGGCGAAGCAGCTCGCGCCGTTCGCCATCAGCAGCACCGGCCGTTCGGCATGGAGGATCGCCGAGTCGAGCTTCGCGGCCCACAGGCTGCGCTGGCGCACCGTCGCTTCTGAATAATCGAGATGCGCATCGGCACGCAGCGGCGCGCCGAACAAGGCGGAAAGCGCGCGGGCCGGGCCGTTGCCGGTGCTGATCACCGAAAATCGATCCAAGGGGGTCGTCACGAGCGTCATGGCGAGTCTTCCCGTGTGCTGGCCGAGCGAGGCTATATGCTCCCCGCGTGCCGTGCAATGCGGATCATGGTAGCTGCCGCACGCTTCGGCGCGAGCTCTTGCCGGGGGAACGTTCTCAGGGCACGGAAGCCGCGGAGGCGATAGGCAAGCGATGCGGCGCAGACGAATCTGGACGATGCTGCTGGTGCCGGCGATCCTCGCCGCCGCGCCCGCGCCCGCGCCCGCGCAGGCGCCGGCCCAGCGCAGCATCGACCAGTACAACCTTCGCGCCTGGCACCTTGTCGACGGCGCCCCGCCCGACATCTGGGCGCTCGCCCAGGCACGCGATGGCTTCCTGTATCTCGGCACCGGCGCGGGGCTGTACCGGTTCGACGGAATCAGCTTCGAGCCGGTGGTACCGCGCCTCGGCCGCTTCCCCTCGCGCAACATCACCGCCTTGCTCGCCGACCCGGACGGCAGCCTGTGGATCGGCCATTTCGACGGCCAAGTCTCGCACCTGCAGGGTGACCGGGTGTCGCGCTACGGTGCGCCCAATGCGGTGGTGGAGCAGTTCGCACGCGGGTCCGACGGGACGATCTGGGTGGCGATGTCCGGCCTGGAAGGCGGCCTGTTCCGCATCGGCCGGGGCGGAATCGTGCGCATGGGCCCCGATCGCGGCATGCCCGCAGGCCGCGCCTCCAGCGTCGTTGCCGGGCGCGACGGCGCGATCTGGGTCGCCGCCGAAACCGACATCCGGGTGCTTCGCCCCGGCAGCACGCGCTTCGCCCCCGTGGCGCGCAGCATGTACCGCGTGCGCCTCGCCGTCGCGCCGGACGGGCAGATCTGGGTCTCGGGAAGCCCTGCGGACGCGACCGGCGCCCGCGCCGCAGGGGTGCGGATCGCGCCGCTGCCGCCGGGCATGCACCCGCCCGCTGCCGATCGGATGCGCTTCACGCGGGATGGCGCGCTGTGGCGGACGCTGTTTGCCGGCGGGGTGCTCCAGACCCGCGATCCGGGCAGCGCCGCGCCCAGCTTCACCCGCCTCACCACCACGCAGGGCCTGCCCTCGCTCGTCGCGGTGCCGTTGCTGGAGGATCATGAGGCCAATCTGTGGATCGGCACCAATCTCGGCCTTTTTCGCCTGCGACCGGTCAGCGCCGCCACCGCGCTGCGGGTCAACGACACCGTGCTCGGCGGCTTCGAGCTGGCAGCGACGCAGGACGGCACCGTCTACGCCGCCAACCCCCACAATCTCTATCGCGCCCGCCCCGGCGAGCCGCTGCGCTGGCTGCGCCGCTTCGATCAGGGGATCGCCATGATCGAGGCGGACGGCACCGACCTGATCGTGTCGCTCCAGGACAGGCTGGTGCGGCTGCACGGCGACAGCTTCACGACGGTACCGGCCCCGGCAATCCCCGGGCCCGCCGCCACCTGGGGCCGGCAAGGGGACACGCAGTGGATCTCGGTCGCGGATGTCGGCGTGTTCCAGCTGGCCGCGGGCCGATGGCGCCCTTTGGCCACCCCCGACCAGCCGGCGAGCCGCCTCTACACCGCCTCGGGCACTGGTGGCGGCACCTGGTTCTATGGGCAGGATCGCCTGTATCGACGTGACCAGGCGGGGCTCCACGCCATCCCCGGCGACAGGGTGGGCAGCATCGCGATGGTCTCGACGGGGCCGGCGGGCACGCTGGTCGGCGGCGAACTCGGGCTCGCGCGGCTCGACCAGGGGCGCCTGCGGGCGCTGTCGGACAGCCGCGTGCCCGAGCTTGGCGGCATCACCGGCATCGTCCAGGCACCCGATGGCAGCGTCTGGATCAACGGCGTGCGCGGGCTGGTCCGCACCAGCAAGGCCGCGATCGATGCGGCCTTTGCGGACCCGCACGCAGCGCTGCAGCACCAGCTCTTCACCGCCGCCGACGGCCTGCCCGGCGTCGCCCAGCAGGGCGCGCAGAAGAGCACGGCGGTGCGCGGCGGCGACGGGCGCATCTGGGTGGCGGACAATGTCGGCATCGGCTGGATCGATCCCGCGCGCATCGTCCACAACCGGCTGCCGCCGCCGGTGACGATCCTCCGGCTGACCGCGAACGACCGCAGCTATGCCGACCCGCGCGACGTCGCGCTCCCCGCCGGCACCGCCAATCTGCGGATCGCCTATACCGCACTCAGCCTGGCGGAATCGGAGCGGGTGCGCTTCCGCTACCGGCTGATCGGGGTCGACCGCGGCTGGATCGACGCAGGCACCGCGCGCGAAGCCTATTATGCCAATCTCGGCCCCGGCAGCTGGCGCTTCCAGGTGATTGCCGCCAACAATGACGGGGTGTGGAATCGCGAGGGCGCGACCGTCACCGTCACCATCGCCCCGCATTTCTACCAGACCTGGTGGTTCCGGCTGCTGGCGATCGGCGCAGGCGCGGGCGCGCTGTGGCTGCTCTACGCCTGGCGACTGCGCGAGCAGCTGGCCCGCACCCGCGCTCGCGCCGAAGCCCAGCTTGCCGAGCGCGAGCGCATCGCCCGCGAGCTGCACGACACTTTGCTCCAGAGCATGCAGGGGCTGATGCTGCGCTTCCAGGCCGCCGCCTATGCGACCGAACCGGGCTCCCGGGCGCAGACGCTGATCGACAGCGCGCTGGAACGCGCCGACGACGTGATGATGGAGGCGCGCGACCGCGTGATGGCGCTCCGCCGCATCACCGGTCCCGGCGATCCGCAGCCGCTGATCGACGACCTTGCCCGCTGCCTCGAAGAGGAAGGGCTGATCGTCACCGTCAGCCGCGAAGGGCCGCCGCTGCGTTTCCTGCCCGAGGAGCTCGAGCAGATCCTGGCGATCGTGCAGGAAGCCCTTGCCAATGTCCGCCGCCATGCCGGCACGCTGCTCGCCCAGGTGCGGGTGAACAGCAGCGACGGCCGGCTGCGGATCGAGATCGACGATCAGGGCCGCGGCATTCCTCCCGAGATCATCGCCGCCGGGGAACGGCCGGGCCATTATGGGCTCAAGGGCATGCACGAGCGCGCCGCAGCGCTGGGCGGCATGCTGGAGGTACGCCGCGGCGTCCCCGTCGGCACGACCGTTCGACTGACCGTGGTGCGATGACGGGACGCTTGCGTCTGCATTGTTTCTGAACGATGAGAGATCCCGCTTGGCCGCTCCGATCCCTGGGGAGCGATGCCGCGTTCGCGGGGCAGGACTGGGGCAACGGGTGGCAATGAACTCCTATCATCGGACGCTGGAGAATCTTCCGCTGCTCAAGAAGCGGCGACCGCTGGCCTATGCGATCACGGTAGGTTTCTGCGCGATCGCCTGGTGGCTGCGGCTGGTGCTCGATCCGTTCTTCCCGCCGGGCTTTCCTTACCTGACCTTCTTCCCGGCGGTGATCCTCGCCTCCTTCCTGTTCGGACGCGGCCCGGGCGTCATCGCGGCGATCCTGTGCGGGCTGCTCGCCTGGTACTTCTTCATCCCGCCGCTCTACAGCTTCGCGCTGCAACGGGGCACCGCCGTCGCGCTGCTATTCTATGCCGGCGTGGTGACGGTGGACATCCTGCTCGTCCACTGGATGCAGCTTGCCAACGCCCGGCTGATGGCGGAACGCGAACGCAGCGCCAGCCTGGCCGCGCGGACCGAGATCCTATTCGAGGAGCTGCAGCACCGCGTCTCGAACAATCTGCAGATGGTGGGCGCGATGCTCGCGCTCCAGCGCCGCGGGATTGCCGATGGCGAGGCCAAGCGGGCGATCGGCGAAGCCGCGGCCAAGCTGCAGCTGATCGGCCGCATCCAACGGCGTCTATATGGCAGCCGCGGCGAACCGCTCGCGCTCGACGCCTTCGTCACCGCGCTGGTCGAGGACCTGGCCGAAAGCAGCGGCAAGCCCGGCATCCGCCATGTGGTGGAAGCGAACAGCGCGCTGCTGTTGCCGCCCGACCGCGCCATCCCGCTGGCGCTGATCGTCGCCGAGGGGATCGCCAACGCCATCGAGCATGGCTTTGCCGATCGCGAGACCGGCACCATCCTGGTCCAGGTCTGCGCCGAGGGCGACCGGCTGTCGCTGTCGATCCGCGACGACGGCGCGGGCGTGGCGGAGGGCTTCGACCTCGCCGCGGTCGACAGCCTGGGGCTGCGCATCGCGCGGAACCTGGCGCAGGGCATGGACGCCGAATTGCGGATCGCCCCCGCCCGCCCCGGCCCCGGCACGCTGGTGGAGCTGCGCAACATCCCGATCGACCGCGCCGTGCAGCCGGCCTGACCGCGATCAAGGCCGCTGGCGCCGATCTGCCGCATCCTGTAGGTTGATCCAAGGAGGGCGGCGACGATGGAACAATGTTCTGGCACCCCGATGGCGACGCGGCTCGGCTTCAAGCCCGGCATGCGCGTCTGGTTTCACGACATGCCGCCGGCGGTGCGCGCCGCGATCGCACCCGAACGCGCCGCGCTGGAGGAACTGGGCTGCGCGACCGACGGCGTTCAGGGCGTGCACCTGTTCGCCTCGCGCCGCGACCACCTGGAACGCGAACTGGGCGCGTTGCGCGAGCTGCTCGCCAGCAACGGCTTCTGCTGGGTGTCCTGGCCCGAGCAGGAAGGGACCTCCGAACTGCGCGAGAACACCGTCGCCGACGTCGCCGCGGCGCACGGATGGGAGGCGCGTGATCGCTGCGCTTTCGATGGCTGGTCGGGGGTCAAGCTAACCCCCCGGCTTACGCCTGCAACCGAATAAAGCTCGACATATGCACGTCTCCGCATAAAACACAGGTGGACATGCGACGCCTCTTCGACGACGCTCGTCTCCAAATTCCTCTATGAAACCTTCCATGCGGCCTTGGACTCCTGACATCGATCTGCCGGACGACGCGCGGATCGCGAACGCCGCAGCCTTTTGCGAGCGGATGGCAACGCGCCACAGTTGTCGGAGCTTTTCGGCCGCGCCGGTGCCGCGCGCGATCATCGAGACGGCGATCGCCGCAGCCGGTACCGCACCGAGCGGCGCCAATCGCCAGCCCTGGCATTTCGCCGCGCTTTCCTCGCCCGGCGCAAAGACGGCGCTGCGCGTGGCGGTGGAAGAGGAAGAGCGCAACTTCTACGGCGGCATCGGCGGCAGCGAATGGCAGGGGCTGCTCCAGAACCTCGGCACCAATGCCGACAAGCCCTATCTCGAAGTCGCGCCGTGGATCATCGTCGCCTTCGGCCAGACCAAGGCGACCGAAACCGATCGCTTCCCGAACCCGTACATGGTCGAGAGCGTGAGCATCGCCTGCGGCCTGCTGCTCACCACCTTGCACATGGCCGGGCTGGCGACGCTGGTCCACACCGCCACGCCGGCGCGCTTCCTCAACCGGCTGTGCCGGCGGCCCGAACATGAGCGGCCAGTAATGCTGATCGTCACCGGCCATGCCGGGGCCGATGCGACGGTGCCGGCGGCCGCCCTCGAACGCAAATCAATGGATCAGATCGCCAGCTGGTTCTAAGCGCTGGGGGTGCATCCCGCGAATTCCTCCCGCCTGCTCTCGCTCGATCTCGTCCGCGGCACCGCGCTGCTCGGCATCCTGTTGCTCAACATCGTCGGCTTCGGCATGCCCGAAGCGGCCTATTTCAACCCGCGCGCCTATGGCGGATGGCACGGCGCGGACCTCGCCGCCTGGCTGGTCAACTTCCTGTTCTTCGACGGGCGGATGCGCGGGCTGTTTTCCTTCCTGTTCGGCGCCTCGCTGCTGATCGTCACCGATGCGGCGGCGGCGGCGGGGCGCGATCCGGCGCGGGCGCATTATGCGCGGATGGGCTGGCTGCTGGTGTTCGGCCTCGCGCATCTCTGGCTGGTCTGGAGCGGCGACATCCTCGCCCATTATGCACTGGTCGGCATGCTCGCCTTTCCCTTGCGCACGCTGCCGGTGTCGCGGCTGCTGAGCCTGGGGACGGTGCTGGTACTGGTCAGCACCGCGCTGTTCGGCACCTTCGCGCACGATGCCTGGCGGATGTCGCTGCTGCCGCAGGCCACGCAGGGCGGGTTCACCTCGCTGGTGAACGCGTTCGGGATGCCGTCCGGGGCACGGATCGCGTCGGAACTGGCGGTGCATCGTGGCAGCTATGCTGGGGTCGTCGGCCAGCGCTTCGGCGAATATGCTACCAGCCCCTTCGCGATGCTGCTGGTCTATGGCTGGGAGACGCTGGGCTATATGCTGTTCGGCATGGCAGCGCTGCGCAGCGGGCTGCTGACGGGCGCGTGGCCGCGCGAGACCTATCGCCGCTGGTGGCTGCGCTGCTGGGCGATTGCCCTACCCATCTACGCCCTGCTGGCGATCTGGCTAATCGCGGCGAAGTTCAGCCTGTTCGCGGTGCTGATGGCGGCGGTGACGCTGCCCGAGCTTATACGGCCGGTGATGATCCTCGGCTGGGCCTGCCTGATCCTCTACGCAGCACGGCCCGAGGGCTGGCTGACCCGGCGGGTGGCGGCGGCAGGACGGATGGCCTTTTCCAACTATCTCGCGACCAGCCTGCTCTGCGTGTGGTTCTTCGACGGCTATGGCCTGGGTTGGTTCGGCTATCTCTCGCGCTGGCAGCTCTACCCGGTAGTGCTCGGCGTCTGGGCGCTGCTGCTGCTCTGGTCGCAGCCCTGGCTGTCCGTCTTCCGCTATGGTCCGCTCGAATGGCTGTGGCGCAGTCTGGCGCGCGGCAGCCTGCAACCCATTCGCAATAGCCTTGCGAATCGCTCGCAATCGCACTAGATCTCTCCCAGCGAGAGAATCGAGGGATCGTCGATGGTCGTCTGCGTTTGCAATGCCCTGCGGGAACGGGAAGTACGGGAAGCGGCGCGGTCCGGCGCCCAGAGCGCCTGCCAAGCCTATCGCGCGCTCGGCTGCCAGGCAAAATGCGGCCAGTGCGTGCCCTTCGCCCGCGCGATCATCGCCGAAGAACGTGCGGCTGCGTGACATTCGCAAGTAAAAAGCTGCTGATTTCTACGGTTTTTTTCTGACTTCATTCGCGGTAGGTACGGCTCCGAAAGGAGTCTCGCGCAATGAAGGGCGACGCTAAAGTCATCGAGTATCTCAACGAAGTACTCAAGAACGAATTGACGGCAATCAACCAATATTGGTTGCATTATCGCATGCTCGACCATTGGGGCGTGCAGAAGCTCGCCGAATTCGAGCGGCACGAATCAATCGACGAGATGAAGCATGCCGACTGGCTGGCAGAGCGCATCCTGTTCCTCGACGGCCTCCCCAATTTCCAGCTGCTCGGCCGCCTGCGCATCGGCGAGAATGTGGAAGAACTGCTCCGCTCCGACCTGGCGCTGGAAGTGGAGGCGATCGCCGTGCTGCGCGACGCGATCCAACATTGCGAAAGCGTGCGCGACTTCGTCAGCCGCGACCTGTTTCTCAAGATCCTCGACAGCGAGGAAGAGCATGTCGACACGCTGGAACGCCAGTTCGACATGATCGAGCGCATGGGGCTGGAAAATTATATCCAGCTCAACAGCAAGCCGGCCGAGGCGGAGTAAGCTGCGACCGAATGGGGGCATACGACGCCCCGCATCGTCATCCCCGCGAAAGCGGGGATCCATTGATGGAGTCGTCGAGGCTCTTGCCGAAGCGTCCTGGCAAATGGATTCCCGCCTTTGCGGGAATGCCGGAGGGAGCTTGGGGGGCGAAAGTCATAGACTGCCCCGCTCTCACTCCTTCTCCCGATCGAACGGGTTCTTCGGCGCGCGGAGCACCAGCCGCACCGGCACCGCGCCGAAATCGAACTCGCGGCGCAGCCCGTTGATCAGATAGCGCTGGTAGCTCATCGGCAGCAGGTCCACGCGGGTGCCGAACAGCACGAAGCTCGGCGGCCGCGTCTTGTTCTGGGTGACGTAGCGCGGCTTGATCCGCTTGCCGCCGGGCGCGGGCGGCGGATTGGCCTCGATCGCGCGCTCGAACCAGCGGTTGAGCTGCCCGGTCGACACGCGGCGCGACCAGGCCTCGCGCGTCTCGAACGCCACGCGCATCAGCGTGTCGATCCCCTTGCCGGTCACCGCCGAGACGGTGAGCAGCGGCACGCCCTTCACCTGCGCCAGCCCCTCGTCCAGCGCGCCCTTCACGCCGTTGAACAGGCTGGAGGCATTCTCCGCCACGTCCCACTTGTTGAGCGCGATGATCAGCGCACGGCCTTCCTGCAGCACGCGATCGGCGATCTTGAGATCCTGCACCTCCAGCCCGCGCGTCGCATCGAGCAGCAGCACGACGACTTCGGCGAAGTCGATCGAGCGCAGCGTATCGGCGACCGAAAGCTTCTCCAGCTTCTCCTCGACGCGCGCCTTCTTGCGCAGCCCGGCGGTGTCGACCAGCCGCACCTTGCGCGGCTTGTCCTCGAAGTCGGTCCACTCGTAATCGATCGAGATCGAATCGCGGGTGATGCCCGCCTCGGGCCCGGTGATCATCCGGTCCTCGCCGAGGATGCGGTTGACCAGCGTCGACTTGCCCGCGTTCGGACGCCCGACGATCGCCAGCTTGAGCGGCGCGTCGGGGCTCTCGGGATCCTCCTCCGGCTCCTCGTCGTCGCGGTCGACATGCGGCAGCAGCGCCTCGAACAGGTCCGCCACGCCTTCGCCATGCTCGGCCGAGAAGGGAATGGGATCGCCAAGGCCGAGCGCCATCGCTTCCAGCACACCGGTCTCGCCGGCGCGGCCCTCGGCCTTGTTGGCCATCAGCACCACCGGACGATCGGTCGAACGCAGCCAGCGGGCGATTTCCTCGTCGAGCGGGGTCACGCCCGCACGCGCGTCGATCAGGAACAGCGAGACGTCGGCCTCGCGCACCGCCGCTTCGGTCTGCGCGCGCATGCGGCCGGGGAGCGTCGCGGCATCCTCGTCCTCATAGCCCGCGGTGTCGATCACCCGGAACTCGAGGCCAAGCAGGTTCGCGTCACCCTCCCGGCGATCGCGGGTGACACCGGGCTGGTCGTCGACCAGCGCGAGGCGCTTTCCGACCAGCCGGTTGAACAGCGTCGACTTGCCCACATTGGGGCGTCCGATGATTGCGACGGTGGGCAAGGGCATGATCGATTCTCTAACGCAGTCGAAAGGGCGACGCAAAGTCGCCGGAAAAACGAGAGGGGCCGGAGCGCTGCGCCCCGGCCCCCTTTGTGGATAGTCTGCCCGGCACCCGGCCGGGGCAGCAGGCTCAGCGATAGGCGCTCAGGCGGCCCTTGTCGTCGAGCAGGTAGAGCGTGCTGTTGGCCACGACCGGCGCGAGCGACAGCGGATCCTTGGTCTCCTTGGTGGAGAGGATGCTGCCGTCCTTGGGCGACACCGAGACGATCTGGCCCAGCGTGTTGATCAGCACGAGACGCCCGCCGGCCGCGATCGGGCCCTTCCAGGCGACCGGGTTCTTCAGCTTCTTCTCGTTCTTGTACTTCTGCAGCTGAACAATCCAGCGCGGCTTGCCGCTGCTGCGCGACAGGCAGAGTAGGCGCGCATCGTCGGTGACCACGAACAGCCACTCGCCGACCGCATAGGGCGAGGCCAGGCCGCCGATGCTCTGCTCCCACAAGGTCGAGCCGCTGGTGATGTCCACCGCGACCATCCGGCCGCCCTCGCCCAGCGCATAGACGCGGCCCTGGTCGATCACCGGCTCGGCATCGATATCCGACAGCGACGAGACCGAAGTGGTCATGGTGTTGCGGGTCAGCACGTCACCCCACAGCGACAGGCCGTTCTCGTAGCGATAGGCGTTGAGCTCGCCCGAGGAGAAGCCCGCGATCACCGTGCCCTGCGCCGAAGCCGGGGCGGCGACGCCGAACACGCCCTGCGATTCGAGGCTGGCCGTCGCCGTCCACGAAATCTCGCCCTTGTCCTGGGTCAGCGCGAACAGCTGGTTGTCCTGAGTCACCACATAGACATTGCCGTTGGCGAGCGTCGGCGCGCCACGCAGCGGGCCGCCGGGACGCTTGCGCCAGAGCTCCTTGCCGTCGGCGACCTGCAGGGCGACCACGTCGCCCAAGCCGTTCGAAGCGTAGACACGATCGCCGTCAACGCTGACGCCGCCACCGAACAGCGCGCCGCGGCTGCGCTTGTCCTCGCCGGTGCCGGTGCGGGCGTTCCACAGCTCCGAACCGGTATCGGCCGCCATGGCGTGCACGGTGCCGGCCTGGTCGATCACGAACAGCTTGTTGCCTTCGATCACCGGCGAAGCGGCGAGGCGCTGACTCTTCGACGGCTTGGCAACCTGCTTGGACCAGACGCGCGACAATGCTTCGCCGAGCGCAAGATGGCCCATCGCCTTGGACGCGCTGCCGCCCGGCTGGCTCCAATTCTCGTTGACCGCCGCCTCGGGCAACTGGACCTCGATGCCCGCGAGCGTCTTGTCGGCGGTGATGTCGTTTTCGGTCACCAGGATCGGCACGCGCTCGCCGAGCACGGGGGTCTTCTTGCTGCCGCCGCCCTTGAAGACGCCGCAGCCGCTCACCAGCGCGAGTGCCGCAACTGCCGTTACAACGCGAACCTTCGTGTTCATTTAGCTTGCTTTTCCTGGGTCTGAGCGGTCGGCGCCGTGGGCGTCACCGAAAGCGTCTTGGCGAGTTCGCCGGTGCGTTCGCGGATCGAATCCGGCACGCGGGAGCCGGCTTCGCTGAGCTGGCGATAGAGCTTGGCGGCCTCGCCGCGTTTGCCCGATTTCAGATAGGCGGCTGCCACCATCTCGCCCGCGGTGCCGAACCACGGCGAATCAGGGTTGGCGAGCGTGCCGAGCCGCTGGATCACGTCCTGCGGCTTGAGCGTGTCGAACTCCGCCTGGGTCTGGCGGACCAGCGCGAGATCGCGGAACGGCTGGGCGAGCTTGCTATCGGTGACGATGCTGGCGAACTTGGCCGCGGCACCCTTCTTGTCGCCCTGTTGGAACAGCAGATTGCCCTGGGTAAAGCGCGCCATCGCGGCATAGCCGTCCTCGCCCTGCGCCAGCTTGTCGAGCGCCGGCTGGGCCTGGCCGACCTGGTTCTGCGCGGCGAGCTGGAGCGCTGCGTCATATTCCTCGCCGCGTGCTTCGGCAGCGGTGCGCTGGCTGTGGTCGTAGAACAGCCAGCCGGCCACGGCGACCAGGAAGGCCACCACGCCGATCGCGATCCAGATGCCATAGCGGCGGCCGGCGCGGATCAGCTGATCGCGCCGATATTCCTCGTCGACTTCGCGAAGGAAGGCCTCGTCGGTGGTACCGGAAGGAGGAAGCGCCAAAATCTACTCCATGGGTCTGATGCGGCCGCGGACCTTAGCGCCGCGTCTCGTGAACGCAAATCGCCCTACTCCGTCAGTCCTTCGGCGCATAGACCTGATCCGGTCCCGGAAAGGCCCGCGACCGTACCTCGCCCGCATAGGTTTCAACCGCGGCGGAAATGCGGCCAGCCAGATCGTCATAGCGCTTCACGAAGCGCGGGGTGCGCTCGAACAGGCCGAGCATGTCCTCGGCGACCAGCACTTGGCCGTCGCACTGGGCCGAGGCGCCGATGCCGATGGTGGGGCATTGGACGGCCTTGGTGATCTCCACCGCGATCGGCTCGACCACGCCTTCGACGACGATCGCGAAGGCGCCCGCCTCGTCCATCGCCACCGCATCGCCGACCAGCTTGGCGTGCTCCGCCTCGCTGCGGCCGCGCGCGCCATAGCCGCCAAGCACGTTGATCGCCTGCGGGGTCAGGCCGATATGGCCGATCACCGGAATGCCGCGCTCGTTGAGGAACTTGACCGTCGGCGCCATCGCCGCGCCGCCTTCGAGCTTCACCGCCGCCGCGCCGGTTTCCTTGAGCAGCCGCGCCGCGCTCTCGAACGCCTGCTGGGGCGAGGCTTCGTAGCTGCCGAACGGCATGTCGATGACGACCAGCGCGTGATAGCTGCCGCGCACCACCGCCGCACCGTGCGCCGCCATCATCTCGAGCGTGACCGGCACGGTGGAGGGCAGGCCGTAGATCACCTGGCCCAGGCTGTCGCCGACCAGCAGCATGTCGCACTGCTCGTCCATCAGCTGCGCCATGCGCACCGTGTAGGCGGTGAGCATCACCAGCGGTGCGCCGCCCTTGCGCTTGCGGATCGCCGGCACGGTGACGCGCTTCATCGGCGCGGGCGTGGGGTTGGCGCGGCTGGTGGCGGTATCGAGGGTAAGCTGGTGCGACATGGCGCGCGGTCTAGCGGGTCGCGGGCGGCCTTGCCAGCCCGCTCCGGATCAGCGGAGCCAGCCCCGCCGGGTCGCCATGCCGGCGAGCCAGATCTGGAAAATCGCAACACTGAGGATGAAGGCGGGGATCACCAGGGCCTGCACCGGGCCCGACAGCCCGCCGGTGGCGAACAGATAGCCGAACTGCACGATCACTGCGGCGAGCGAGACGACGTACAGCAGATTCGCCTTGCGCGAGCGGCGCAGCATCGCGAGCGAGCCCAGCAGGCTGGCACCGACCCCGATCGCGTAATCGACCAGGAACCAGCGCGGCACCGCCTGATAATATTCCCAATTCCAGAAGCTTGGCACGTCGCCACGCTGCGACGCCAGGGTCGCGTGCGCATAGAAGACGAGGCAGCCGAACAGCCCCCACAAGACCAGCATCGTTGCGACCGTGCGAAACCAGCTGGCTGGCCGTTGTCGAATATAAGACGCCATGCGATCCCAGTAACCCGTCTCGTTTATCGTGTTAATTTAGGATAAACACGGTGGTTAGGCCATGAATGTGTAAATTTTTCGTGCTCAGAGCAACGCGCGGGCATAGCGTTCTGCCGCGAATCCGATCAGCAAACCGCCCGGATATTCCAGCACAGGCCGTTTGATCATCGACGGCTGCGCGATCATCAGCGCGCGCGCCTTGGCCGAATCGAGGTCGATCTTGTCCATCTCCGGAAGTTTGCGGAAGGTGGTGCCGGCGCGGTTCAGCAGCGGCTCCCAGCCCTCCGCCGCGATCCAGTGATCGAGCCGCGCTGGGTCGACACCATCGGCCTTATAGTCATGAAACACATAGCGAATTGCGTTGGCGTCGAGCCAGGCCCGCGCCTTCTTCATCGTGTCGCAATTCTTGATTCCGTAGAGTGCGATGGTCATGCGCGCTTAGTGAAGGAAACGGCCGAGGGTCACAACCGGCTGCACCTCCAGACCCACCGCGCGATAGAAACCGATCGCCGCATCATTGCCGTCGCGGACCATCAGCTGGAGCTTGGGGCAGCCCCGCGCGCGCAGCCAGGCTTCGGCGGCGGCCATCAGCGCGCGGCCATGCCCCTGCCCCCGCGCCGACTCGGCCACGGCGAGATAATAGGCCCAGCCGCGATGCCCGTCCTCGCCCACCATCGCGGTGCCGAGCAGCGTATCCCCACCGAGGAGGAGCAAAATGGCGGAGGTGCTCCCCTGCACCGCACGGTCGAAATCGGCGGCGGGATCGTTCCACGGCCGGGTGAGGCCCGCCGCCTGCCACAATGCGATGACGTCGTCGCGGTCGCCTACGCTCGCTTCCCGGATCTGCATCGCGCCAACCTATCGCGCGTAGTGCAGCGCGGCTATCCCCGCCTGAGGCCGAGCAGCGCTGCCGCCGCGACCAGCGAACCGCCCGCCATTGCCAGCGCCACCACCGGCAACCCGAGGTTCATCGAGAAGAGCAGCCCGGCAACGATCGGCCCCAGCGCCGCGCCGCCGCGCCCGACGCCGATCACGAAGCCCGTGCCCGATCCGCGCGCCGCCGTGGGGAAGCTCTGCGCGATCAGCGCGTACATGCCGACGACGCCGGCATTGGTGCAGAACCCCGCAATCCCCGCGACCAGCGCCAGCCCGCCCAGGTCGCGCTGCCCCTGGCCGAACAGCGCTACCATCGCGGTCGCCGCGACCAGCGCCACCACCAGCAGCGCCCGCAGCGGCAGCCGCCAGCTGAGCAGGCTCAGCAGCACCGCCCCCACCAGCCCGCCGACATTGGCCCAGACCAGCACCCCCGCCGCCTGCGACGCAGGGTACCCCATGTCGACCACGATCTTCGGCACCCATTTGAGGATGAAGTAGAAGGTCATGATGTGGCAGAAATAGGCGATGGTCAGCAGGATCGTCGTCCGCGCCAGCGGCCCGGCGAACAGCTGGGCGAGCGGCAGCTTGGCCCCCACGTCGGCGCGCGGCGGCAGCGTTTCGATCGGTGCCTGACCCATCTTTGCCAGCAGCCGGTTCGCCCGCTCCAGTGCCCCCGCCGGCTGGCGCTGGAACAGGTAGCGGATCGACTCCGGCAGCAGGAGCCAGGTGAGCGGCAGGAACAGCGCGGTCATGCCCGCCCCGAACAGGAAGACGTGCCGCCAGTCGCCGCCGACCAGCAGCTGCGCCGCGATCGACCCGCCGACGATCGCGCCGACCGGATAGCCCGAGGCCATCAGCCCCACCGCGAGGCTGCGCGTGCGGGCATTGGCGAGCTCCGCCACCATCGCATTGGTGCAGGCCAGCATGCCGCCGATGCCGAGCCCGGTGAGCAGCCGGAAAGCGGAGAGCATCTCGACGTTGCGCGCAAAGGTCGCCGCCAGCATGCCCGCCGCCATGATCGCGAGGCACAGCAGGATCGCCGGCCGCCGCCCCGCACGATCGGCATAGCTGCCGAGCACGACCGAGCCGACCGCCATGCCGATCAATTCCATCGACAGCACCAACCCCAACGCCGCACGGTCGATTCCCCATTCCGCCGCGATGCCCGGCGAGGCGAAGCTGATCGCCAGCACGTCAAATCCGTCGAGCGCGTTGAGCAGCAGACAGAGCAGGATGCCCATCACCTGCGTGCGGCTGAGCGGTGCCTCGTCGAGCCGCGGCAGGATTCCGGGTGACTCCGCCATTTCAGACCTCTCCTTCGGGGCTTTCGCGCCCCTTGTTCTTCAGGCGATGAGCATCAGCGCGTCGAGCGCCACCACCCCTTCGCCCATTGGGTGCACTACCACGGGATTCAGGTCCACCTCGCGGATGGACGGCTCGGCGATCAGCACCTGCGCCAACCGCGCGATCAGCGCCGCGACCGCTGGCACGTCGAGCGCGGGCGCCCCCCGCCATCCGCGCAAAATCGCCGCGCTCTTCAGCTGGTGCAGTTCGCGTTCGATCGCTTCCGGCGTCAGATCGCAGGGCAGCAACCGCACATCCTGGAGGATCTCCGCCGTCACCCCGCCGAATCCGGCGAGGATCACCGGCCCCCATTCGGGATCGCGCTTGGCACCCACGATCAGCTCGACCCCGCGCTTGCCCATGCCCTCGACCAGCACGCCGTCCAACGTCAGGTCCGGCCGGTGCCGGCCGACATCGCCGTGTAGCTTGCGCCAGCCGGCGCGGAGCTCGCTTTCGTCGGCAAGGTTCAGCACCACACCGCCCGCGTCGCTCTTGTGGCTGAGCTCGGCCGATTGGGCCTTGAGCACCACCGGATAGCCGATCTCCGCGGCGATCTGCACCGCCTCGTCCGCCGTGCGGGCGAACCCGCCCCTGGGGAAGGGCAGGCCCAGCGGCGCCAGCACCGCCTTCGCGCGATATTCCGGCACCACCCCACCGAGCGGCAGGTCGTCGCAGGCAAGCGGATCGGCGTCGCAGATCGTGAAGTCGCGCGCCGCATGCGCCGAAAGCCGGGCAAGTGCGCGGAACACCCGCTCGGTGGAACCGAAGCACGGCACCCCCGCCGCGCGCAGCCGGGCGATGTTCTCCGTCCCCAGCGGCGCGCCTTCGTCCAGCCCGGCGAAGATCAGGGGGGTGGCGAGCGGCGCCTCCTCCACCGCGCGCAGGATCGGCGGCAGCTTGATCGACACGGTCGCGGGATCGGTGAGGATGATCCCGGCGACGATGCAGCCGAAGCGCTCGTCCGCGCCCAGCGCCTTGAGCAGGCGATAATACATGTCGGGCTCGACCAGCCCCTGCGCGGTGATGTCGAGCGGATTGCTGACGCCGACGAAGTCCGGCATCGCCGCCCGGAGTGCCGGGGCATTGGCGTCGTCGAGCGCCGGCAGCGCGACACCCAGCCCCTCGCACAGGTCGAGCGTCAGCGCCTTGAACGCGCCGGACTCCCCCAGCACCGCGGTGCCGCCGCCCGGCAAGCCCGGGCAGCGCGCCGCGATTTCAGTGATGTCGCCGAGTTCCTCCAGCGTCTCGGCGAAGACCACGCCAGCGCGCTCGACCATCACCCGCATCAGCTGATAGTCGCCCGCCATCGCGCCGGTATGCGTCGCCGCCGATTCGCGTGCGGCGCTGCTCTTGCCGGGGTGAAGCAGCACGACGAGCTTGCCCGCCGCCCGTGCCTTGCGCGCCGCCTTGAGGAAACGCTGCGGCTTGCGGAACTGCTCGACGATCATCGCGATCACCTGCGTGTTCGGATCGTCGACGCAATAGTCGACATAATCCTCGACCCCGCTCGCCGCCTCGTTGCCGGTCGAGACCGACAGCGTGACCGGCAGGTCGCGGCTGAGCAGCGTCGTCGCCAGCACCGCCGCCATCGCACCGCTCTGCGAGACGATGCCGATGCCCGCGCCGGGGCCGCGCTCGGGCACTATGGTCTCGACGAAGGTCAGCGGCACCCGCTCGACATAATTGACGAGGCCGAGGCAGTTCGGCCCTTCGATCACCATGCCCGCCTCGGCCGCGATGCGGGCGATCTCGCGCTGGTCGGCCAGGCCCTGCTCGCCGCCTTCGGCGAAGCCGGCCGAAAAGACGATCGCGGCGCCCACCTTGCGGGCGGCAAGCGCGCGGATCGTCTCCACCACCCCGGCACGCGGAATCGCGAGCACCGCGGCGTCCACACCCTCCGGGAGCGCGTCGACGCTAGGCAGGCAGGGACGCCCGCCGATCATGTCCCGCTTGGGATTGATCAGGTGGATGGCACCGGCAAAGCCGTTGCGCTCCAGATTGGCGAGCACCGAGGCGCCGAGCGCCCCGGGCTTGTCCGAGGCCCCGACGATCGCGACCGATTTCGGCCGCAACAGCCGATCGAGCGCGAGTCCGTTGGCGGTGGCGGATGGCGGGGAAAGCGTATCGACGGTCATCGGTGCCCTCCCCCGGCTCAGGCGTTGTGCTTGGACTTGTCGTACGCACCGAGGCCCGGCTTGTACGTCTTGTCGTCGATGAACTGCTTGATGCCTTCCTTGCGGCCTTCATTGTCGTAGCTGTTGGCGGCTTCCTGCGCGCGGATCAGATAATCCTCGGCATTGTCATAGGTCATCTCGCGGACCCGGCGGATCGCGTCCTTGGTCGCCTTGAGCGCCACCGGGTTCTTCGCCTGCAGCACCTTGGCCACTTCCTCGACGCGTGCCTTCAGGCCCTCCAGCGGCACCGCCTCGTTGACCAGACCCCATTCGGCGGCCTTCCTGCCGCTGATATTCTCACCCATCATCGCGTGGTACATGGCGTTGCGGAAGCCGGTCAGCTCGGCGATCACCTTCGACGCGCCGCCGCCGGGCAGGATGCCCCAGTTGATCTCCGATAGCCCGAACTGCGCCTCCTCCGCCGCAAAGGCGAGGTCGCAGCCGAACAGCGGGCCATAGCCGCCGCCGAAGCACCAGCCATTGACCATCGCGATGGTCGGCTTGTGATACCAGCGCAGGCGGCGCCACCAGCCATAGGCCTCGCGCTGGGCACCGCGCGTGGCGCCCAGGCCCTTGACCTCGTTCTCGCGGAAATATTCCTTGAGGTCCATGCCGGCGGACCAGGCGGTCCCCTCACCGCTCAGCACCAGCACACCCACATCGTCGCGATATTCGAGTTCGTCGAGCACTTCCATCATCCGCCGGTTGAGCCGCGGCGACATGCAGTTGCGCTTGTCCGGACGGTTGAAGCGTACCCAGGCGATGCCGTCGATCACGTCATAGGCAACGGTGGCGTCTTGGATCGGATCGGTCATGCTGCTTTGCCTTTCTGAAAATGCGGCGTCATTCGACGCAGTAGAAGTCGATGATCACATGGGTCGGCCGGCGGATGCCGCGCGCGACGAAAACGGTGCGCGCCAGCAAGGCGTGCGGCCCCTCGGCCACCTCAAAGCGCGGCGTGGTGCGGAAGTAATAGGCGTCGGGCTCGACCGGCTCGTCGCGCGCCAGCCGGGCGGTGACCGCCTCGCTGGCGACACGCAGGCCGGGGTTCTCGATCCCGATCACGGTGCCGTCCTCGGCCTGGAGGAAATAGCGGGCGAGCACGCGGGTGACGCCGCCCGGCAGGATCGTCTGCCAGTCGCCGCCGCCCGGCAGCACCGTCGCGCTCAGACGCGGACCGCTGACCCGGCCGCCGGTGATCGCGATGAAGCGCGACCGGCCGCCATCCACCGCTCCCCGGTCGACCGGCGGCGCGATCTCGACACGAGCCGAGAAGGCGAAGACGAGGCCGGGCGGCGGAGCGGAGGGGTCGGTCATGCGTTCGGCTCAGATCGGGAAGTGGCCGGGCTGAGTCTCCAGCGTGATCCAGCGCAGTTCGGTGAAGCTCTCGATCCCCGCCTTGCCGCCGAACTTGCCATAGCCCGAGGCCTTCACGCCGCCGAACGGCATCTGCGCCTCGTCATGCACGGTCGGCCCGTTGACGTGGCAGATGCCCGACTGGACCTGCCGCGCCACCCGGAGCCCGCGCGCCGCGTCGCGGGTGAACACCGAGGCGGAGAGGCCGTACTCGGTATCGTTGGCGAGTTCGATCGCATGCGCCTCGTCGCGGGCGCGGATCACGCCGACGACGGGGCCGAAGCTCTCGTCGCGGAACAGCTTCATCGCAGGCGTTACCTTGTCGACGACATGGGCCGGCATCAACACGCCGTGTGCCTCGCCGCCATTCACCAGCGCGGCGCCCTGGGCGACGGCATCATCGATCAGGCTCTGCACATGCGCGACGGTCTTGGTGTCGACCACCGCGCCGAGCGGCGTCTTGCCCTCGCGCGGATCACCGACCGCCAGCGTCGCGACCTTGGCCTTGAACTTCTCGACGAATGCGTCGGCCACCGCATCGACGACGATAATCCGTTCGGTCGACATGCAGATCTGGCCCTGGTTCATGAAGGCGCCGAACGCCGCCGCCTTCACCGCTTCGTCCAGATCCGCATCGTCGAGCACGATCAGCGGCGCCTTGCCGCCGAGTTCGAGCACCACGGGCTTCAGATTCTGCGCGCACCGCACCGCGATGATCCGGCCCACGCCGGTCGATCCGGTGAAGTTCACCCGGCGGACGGCGGGCGCGTCGATCATCGCGCCGACCACCTCGCCCGCATCTTCCGGCGCATTGGTGACCAGATTGACGATGCCGCCGCCGAACCCGGCCTCGACGAACGCCTCGATAATCAGCGCATGGGTGCGCGGGCATTGCTCGCTGGCCTTGAGAACCACGGTGTTGCCGCAGGCGAGCGGCGCCGCGATCGCGCGGGTGGCGAGGATGATCGGCGCGTTCCACGGCGCCATCGACAGCACCACGCCCGCCGGCTCGCGCACCGCCATAGCGATGCAGCCCGGCTTGTCGGAGGGGATCACCTCGCCGCTGATCTGGGTAGTGAGCCCCGCGGCCTCGCGGATCATCGAGGCGGCGAGCATCAGATTGAAGCGCGCCCAGCCTTCGGTCGCGCCGATCTCGGCCATTATCGCATCGACGAATGCGTCGGCGCGCGCCTCCATCGCGCCCGCCGCCTTGGTCAGCAGCGCGCGGCGGGCATTGGGGCCCTGCGCGGACCAGGCGGGAAATGCCGCCTGCGCGGCAGCGACGGCGGCGAGCGCGTCTTGCGGACTGGCAGCAGCGGCGGTGGTCGCCACCGCACCGGTGACGGGGTTATGGCGATCGAAAGTACGTGCGGCCTCGCGCGGGGCACCGCCCACGCTGAGCGCAACTCGGCTTGCAGACATGACCTCTCCTGTCCTGCGTGCTATTGTTATGTAGCATAGCTTTTATCGCAGGACAGGCAAGAGGCATCGCGGCCGATTTATTTCGCGTCGGCGGCGAAGCGGAACGTCACGGCGATGGCGTCGGGGATGGTGCCGGGATCGCTCCACTGGCCCTTGCCGACCCCGAAGGCGAGGCGCTTGACCGTGGCGGTGCCGCTCGCCTGGGCATGGTCCCCGTCGATCTTGAGTGTGAAGCGCACCGGCATCGGCCGGCTCGCGCCCGCCAGCGCCAGCGTGCCGTCGGCGACATAGCCATTGCCCTGCTTGCGGATTCGCGTGGCGGTGAAGCGCGCCTTTGGGTGCGCAGCGACGCCGAAGAAATCGTCGCCCTTCAGCGTGTCGTCGCGCTCCGAGTCGCCGCTGCTCACCGAGGCGAGATCGATGTCGACCGCGATCTTCGAATGGGCGAGGTCGTCGGGGCTGAACTGGATGTCGGCGGTCCAGCGGGCGAAGCGGCCGTTGATCGTCTCGCCGCTATAGACGGTGCGGAAGGCGAGCGTGCCGCCCGGCGCGACCTTCCAGCTGCGCACCGGCGTGGCGGCGTCGGTCGGCGAAGCGGAAGGCGTCGGCGTCGGCGCGGGGCTGGCCGAGGCTTCCGGGGTCGGCGCCGGGGCGGCCCGCAGCTCGGGCGTCGAGCCCGGGGTCGGCAGCGGCTGCGAGGGCGTCGGCACCTCGGCATTGCCCTTGTAGCGCCACGAACCGGCGAAGAACGCCGCGACGCACGCCGCCAGCGCCACGACAACAGCGATCGACAGCGCCGGACGCCGCGACAGCGCCGCCGGCATCATCCGCCCGATCACGTCGTCGCGCAGCAGATGATGCCGCAGCGCGCCCGCGACGTGCAGCACGAACAGCCCGGCGAGCAGCCAGCCGATCAGGCCGTGGATCGTCTCGGCCGGCTCGTTCCAAGCCGAGCCCAGCGGCAGGTGCGGCAACGGGATCGTGCCGAACAGCAGCGTCGGCAGCTTTACCCGTGCGGTAGAGACGATGATCCAGCCGGTGATCGGCCCCAGGATCATCACGCCATACAGGCCCCAATGCACCGCGCTCGCGAGCAGCTTCAGCGCGGGCGCACCCTCGGCAGGCGGACGCGCGACGAACAGCCGGGTCAGCAGCCGGGCGAGCGACAGCACCAGGATCAGGATGCCGACCGACTTGTGGAACTGGAAGGCGACGAACAGCGAGGATTTCGGCAGATCCTCCAGCGCCCAGCCGAGCCCCAGCTGGAACAGCAGCAGCAGCGCCAGCGCCCAGTGGAGCAGGATCGCGATCCCGCTATATCGTTGTTTCAGCCCTGCCACGCTCAGCCTCGTTCTACGGGAACGCGCGCAGCCCGGTGCGGCGCACGGAAGCGCACGAACCCGATGTCCGAGTCGGTGGCGCAACGACCCGATGTTGCGCGCATCGTGGCGTGATCGGCAAGGGCACCCCCGGAAACGCTGGGTTCCGGGTCGCGGGCTGGCGGCTACCATCGCGACATCGTACGGACTATGGCATGCTTCCTGCCGCTGCGGTAGGCGCACGCCCGCAACTTTCACGGGGGCGTGCAGCATGATCCGGACGCTATTCTTCCTCCTCCTCGGGATGGGCGCGCTGTGGAGCGTGCCCGCGCATGCGAGCGGCGATTACAGCTGCGGCCCCGCTTGGAAGCTGCGCTACGCCGCCTATAGCGGTTGCGACGACCTGGCAATGCTCGGCCCGCGCAACGACAGCCGGACAAATCTCGCGCTGCTCCTCGCCGATCTGCCCGGCGCCGCGCGGCTGGTGGCACCGGCCAAGCCATCGGTGTTCCTCGATATCGCCCTGCTGATGCCGCGCTCGGCCGATGGCGGCAGCCCGTACTTCTCCGACGGCGAGGGATCGCGCTGCCGCAGCAACGTGGCCGGCACAGAACGCTTCGAAGCCGCGATCCGCGCCAATGCGAAGGTGCCCGAGCCCGAACGCGCCGCCTTGATCGCCGCTCGGAAGGGACTGGCGCCCGACTGTACCCAGGGAACCGCGGGAAGCGCCGCGCTCGTCGCCGCGGTAAACGGGGCGAAGTCGGAGGCGGGCAAGGCGTTCGCCGCCTATCTCGACGGCGCCGCCGCCTTCTATGCCGGCGACTATGACGGCGCAGCGGCGCGCTTCGCCTCGCTCGGCAATGCCCGCGATGCGTGGCTGCGCGAGACCGGGCGCTACATGCTCGGCCGGGTCGCGGTGAACCAGGCGCAGGTCGATTATTACGACGACTATGGCTCGCCCAAGCAAAGCGCGAAGGTCGCGCCGACGCTGGTCGCCGAGGCGGAAAACGCGCTGCGCGGCTATATGAAGGCCTACCCCCAAGGCGAATATTTCTTCTCCGCGCGCGGTCTGTTGCGCCGCGTCTACTGGCTGGCGCAGGACCGCGCGAAGCTCGAGGCCGAGTATGCCGCGCTGATCGCGCTGCCGGATGCGCAGCGCGGCATCGACGCAGTGTCGCTGGCGCAGGAGATCGACGCCAAGCTGCTGGCGGGTGCCACTGCGGACTCGCTGCACGACCCCATCCTGCTCGCCGCGTTCGACCTGATGCACATGCGCACCGGGGAACGCGGCGAATCCTGCTGCGACGCCCTGTCCCGCGCCGCGCTCGACGCCCAGCGCGCCAAGTTCGCCAGCAAGCCCGCGCTGTTCGCCTTCCTCCAGGCGACCCATGCCTATCATCTCGGCGGGCAGCCGCAGCAGGCGTTGGAGCTCCTCCCCGATGCGTCGCACCAAGCGAATTTCAGCTATCTCGAGTTCAGCCGGCAGATGCTGCGCGGCATGGCGCTGGAGGCACGGGCCGACCGCAATGTGCGCGGCTTCTGGATCGACCTCCTGTCCGGCGCCAAGGCCCCCGGCCAGCGCCCCGTCGTCGAGCTGGCGCTGGCGCTGCACGACGAGCGGCACGACGGCCTCGCGCGCCTGTTCGCATCCGACTCGCCGATCCGCTCGCAGGAGATCCGCGACCGGCTGCTGATGAACGTCGCCGACGCGAAGCTGCTGCGGCAGCAGGCGCAGGCGGTGAGCGCCTCGGCGCACGAGCGCGACGTCGCGCTGTTCACGCTGCTCTACAAGGAAGCGACGCGCGGTTCGCACCGCGACTTCGTCGAGGATGTCCGGCTGGTACCGGCCAGCGCCCCGATCGAAGCCGATTATTATTTCGACTTCAGCGGCGCCAAGCCGCTGCCTACCGGGCTGTTCGTCAAGGGCAAGAAGCTGGGCGATTATGGCTGCCCGGCCTTGTCCGAAACGCAGCGCCGCCTCGCCGCTGCGCCTCGCAATGCGAAGGCGATGCTCTGCCTGGGCGAGTTCACCCGCGTGAACGGCTTGGACGGGTTCCTGCTCGACAGCCAGCCGGCGAGGGACGAGCTGGGCGGCACGCCGACACGGTTCGCCGGCGTTCCCTATTCGCGGCTGGACGCCTATCAGGCGGTGATGGCCTCTGCCGCCGCCTCGCCCGACGACAAGGCCTATGCGCTGTTCCGCGCGATCAATTGCTATGCGCCCAGCGCATCCAATGCCTGCGGCGGCAAGGGCGTGGAGCCTGCGGTTCGCAAGGGCTGGTTCCAGCGGCTGAAGCGCGATTATCCCAAGTCGCGCTGGGCGCAGGAGCTGCGCTATTATTGGTAGGAGGCTCGGGCTGCTGCTGGCACTGCCGCTGCTGCTCTCGGCGACGCCGCCCCAGGCGGCCTCCAGCGCTGCGGTGGATGCCACTCGCTACGACGCCTTCTGGCTCTGGGCGGGGGTGAAGCCGCAGCCGGCGCTTGCCCGCGCCCGCCGGATCTACCTGCTGCAGGGCGCGGTGGTCGGCGGCGACGTGCCGCGGATGATCGCGCAGCGGCCGGCGGTGCCGCGGGTCCGCCATGCCGAGCTGTGGATGGTGCTGCGGGTGGAGACGCTCGCCTGGACCCCGCAGATCGACGCGCAACTGCTCGCCGCGCTCGATCGCTGGCAGCGGGCAGGGAACCGGATCGCCGGCCTCCAGATCGATTTCGACGCGCGGACGCGTCATCTGTCGCGCTATGCCGCCTTCCTCAAGAGCCTGCGGGCAAAGCTTCCCCCACGGTACAGGCTGAGCATCACCGGCCTGCTCGACTGGAGCGCCAATGGCGATCCCGAAGGCCTGGCACAGCTGTCAGGCGTCGTCGACGAGGTGGTCGTACAGATCTACCAGGGGCGGCACGTGATCCCGGGCTATCAGGGCTATGTCGCCAAGCTGGGCCGATTGCCCATTCCGTTCCGGATCGGCCTGCTCCAGGGCGGCGAATGGACGCCGCCGCCCGGGCTCACCGCCAATCCCCGCTTCCGGGGCTATGTGGTGTTCCTGCTGAACCCGTGAACCCGAACTGCGCTTTTCGTGACGCCGCGAACCGGTGTATAGCCCCAGCGCAAGAAATGGGGGAGGAACGCGATGAAGCTGGCGGTAACGGTAGCGGCGATCGTCGCCACGGGCACGATCGGTATGGCGGGTGCATCCGCGGTGCAGACGTCGCAGCAGGCCTATGCGGCGATGTCCGACACCCCCGGCACCGGCCCCTACCCCGCCGTCAAGCGCACCGACTCCGCGCTCCCCGACCATGTGCTCTACCAACCCGCCGACCTCTCGGCGCTCGGCGCCAAGAAATTGGGCGTGCTGGTGTGGGGCAACGGTGCGTGCAGCGACGACGGCGCGAGCGTACGGCTGCACCTCGCCGAGATCGCATCGCATGGCTATCTGGTAATCGCGCCCGGCCGGATTTTGACCGGCCCCGGCGCACCGCCGCCCCCGCAAACGCCGCCCCCGCCCGGCCCGCTCGGCATCAGGACGACGACCGCGCAGGTCGCCGCCGGGATCGACTGGGCGCTGGCGGAGAACGCGCGGCGCGGCAGCCCCTTGTTCGGCCGCATCGATCCGCGACTGGTCGCGGTCTCGGGCCATAGCTGCGGCGGGCTCCAGGCGCTGGAGATCGCCGCCGATCCGCGCGTGCATGCCGTGATCGTCCATAACAGCGGGGTGTTCAAGGACGGCACCAATCCGATCCGCGGCATCACCATCGACAAGGCGGCCCTGCGGCGGCTGCACACCCCGGTGCTCTACGTCATGGGCGGACCCTCGGACATCGCCTGGCCCAACGGCAACGATGATTTCGACCGGATCGACACCGTGCCGGCGATGCTCGCCAGCCTCGATGTCGGCCATGGCGGCACCTTCCAGGATGCCAATGGCGGCCGGGTGACGCCGGTCGACGTCGCCTGGCTGGAATGGCAGCTGCGCGGCGACCCCGCCGCCGCGCGCTGGTTTCAGGGCCCGGACTGCCGGCTCTGTACCGATCCCGCCTGGACGGTGCGCAAGAAGCGCATCGACTGAACGCGGTGCGGGCGCCTCAAAGCGCCAGGGTCGCCCGCACGTTCGCGCGCACATCGCCTGCCCGGGTCGCGCCGAGCGTCTTCATCGCGACCCCGACATCTCCCGAAACCGCGAGGTGCCGCCCCACCGCCCAGTCGGCGCCTATGCCTGTCGCACCGACCGGGCCGGCGTCGCCACCGCGCAGCCGGCCGGCATAGCCAGCGTCGAGATACAGCCAGGGCTCGAGCGCCGAGGCCCATCGACCGCGCCCGATCCGCAGCGGATCGAGCCGCAGCTCGTTGCGGAGCACCGCGCCGCGATCGAACGCACCGTCGTCCAGCGTATAGGCGCGCACCTGGCCGCGTCCGCCGATGCCCAGCATCTCGGTCTGCGGCAGCGCGACGCCGCTGAACTGCCAGTTCAGCTGGTGGACCAGGCTGAAGCCGGGCAGCCGGGTGCGCCGCGAGAGCACGCCATTGGCATAGGCGTAGCGCGCCGCGCCGAACTGACGCTGCGAGGCCGCCTCGAAGGCCGCGGCCGTGTTGTGGGAATCGATTCCGCCGGGGCTGACATGCACCGCGATGTCGATCGTGGTCGATCCCAGCGCATCATGGGCCTGCAGCGCATAGCCGGCGGTGACCTGGCCGACATGGAAGCGCGACGTCGGCCGCACCAGCAGCGTGCCGAACAGCAGGTCGCCCGCCTGGGTCTTCCAGTCGAGACCGGCATAGACCTCCCCGCGCAGGCATGACGCGACATTGGCCAGGGCAGTGCGGATCGTCAGGCCATATTCTCGGGTGTGCTGGCGGGAATCGAACGCCTCGAAGGGCTGGTTGGAGCGAATGTCGCCGAAACTCGCCTCCAGGCTCGTCCGCGGCGCGATCGCCATCCAGAGCCGCCCCGCCTGGCTGACATAGCGGCTGCTGCCGCCAGGGTGGGCGCCGAGCCCGGTCAGCCGCTGGCCCGAGGTGGTCAGCTGATAGCTGGCATAGCCGTCGCGCAGCCCCGGGACATGGGCGAGCGCATAGAGGAAATAGCGGCCGATGCCCGTGTTGGGGCTGCCGCTATTGGCATAGCCGCCGCCCACCGCCCAGGGGCGCTCGCGGGTGCCGACATAGGTCACGTCGGTGGTGCCGAGGCGCTGCCCAGGCTCGAACACCGCCTCCACGCGGCGGAAGGGATAGCGGTTGAGCCAGTCGAGATCGTCGCTGAGTGCCTGCGCGTCGATCGTCGCGTCCGGGCGTTGGCGGATCGCCGCCGAGAGATGTGCCGCCTCGCCCGGGCCCACCCCGGAGATGCGCGCCTGGCCGAGCCGGAATTGCTCGACCCGCAGCGTCAGCTGGCCCGAGGAGATTTCCTGCTCGGGCGCGGAGACATGGACGAAGGGGCGGCCATGGTCGCGATAGGCCTTGGCGATCGCCGCCTTGATCGCGCTGATCTCCCGCTGCGAGAGCGGGCGGCCGATGAAGCGACGCAGCCGATCTGCGAGCCACGGCGCGTCCTCGATCCCCGCGAGGCGGATGCCGCTGTCGTCGGGCGTGGCCACCGCATCACCGGCAATCAGGGTGACGCCGCGCAGCGTCACGCCCAGCGGGGTCGGGTCGGCGGCGGGATCAACCTCGACCGGCGGCACCGGCCGCGCCGGCTCGGGCTGGAGCACGGGCGCCGGGTTGCGCTCGAGCGCCTGCGCCAGCGCCGGGTGTGGCAGCGCCATGCAGGAAAGCGGCGCGAGCCGAGCGAGCAGGCGGGTGTTGGGCGCCCCACGGCGCGCACGATCGATGGTCTGCACGGATCAGTTCTGCCGCTTGAAGAAGATACCGGGGAAAGGCCGCATCGGCATGGGTGCATCCGGGCGCTCGCCGCGAAGAGCGCCGTCGGCACCGCGCCAGACGCTCGCAGGTGCCGCGTCGCCGGTCAGACGGATCGACAAGGGCGTCGGCCGCACATTGGGATCGCGGACGACGAGACCGGTCGGGGCATTCTGGTAGACGATCGCATAGTTGGAAAGACCGGCTCCCGACGCATTCGATACGGCGATCGCATAGGGATCCGGGCCATAGGGGGCTGCCGCGCCGAAGCCCTCGCTCCACAGCGCGACCCCGTCCACCCGATCACCATTGACCAGGCCGGTCGCCTGGAAGCCCACGACGCTGGGATCGAGTGTGGTACCCAGTACCTTGCTGCTGTCCTGCGCCCGGATGATCAGCGGGCGCGGCGTCACGCCGAGGGTCGCCCCGACGAAGCTGAGCGCATAGTTGGCGCCCGCGGTCAGCGTCCCCTGGCCGATCGCATAGCTGCCGACCGGGCTCGCAGCATTCGCGCTGGTCGTCAGGGCACCGCGCAGCGTGTCGCCATGCACCAGGCCGGCACCGCCCACGCTGTAGGCCAGCGCCGGTACGGCGTCGCCATAGACCATGGTGCGATCGAGCGCGGTCACGGAAAGCGGTCGCGGCGTTACCGTCAGGCTCGCGCCGCCGAAGCTAAGCGCATAGTTGGGGCCGGCGCTCAGCGTGCCGAGCCCGATGGCATAGGTGCCGACCGGACTGGTCGCGCTGGCAGTGGTAGCCAGCGCGCCGCGCAACGTGGCTTCCAGCGTGTCGCCATGGACAAGGCCGGCAGCATCGACCGCATAGGCGAGGCCCGGCACGGCATCGCCGTACACCATGGTGCGGTCGCCTGCCGTGACGGTCAGCGCGCGCGGGGTGATCGACAGGTTCGCGCCGACGAAGTTCAGTGCGTAGTTGCCGCTCGCCGCGAGCGTGCCCTGCTCGATCGCATAGCTGCCCGCACCGCTGGTCGCGGTTGCGCGCGTCGTCAGCCCCCCGCTCAGCGTGTCGCCATTGACCAGCGCCCCGCTGTCCACCGCATAGCCGAGCGTCGGCAGCGCATCGCCATAGGTCATCGACCGTGCATCCGCCGTCACCGTCAGCGGACGCGGCGTCACCGCCATCTGCCCGCCGACGAAGCTGAGCGCATAGTTGCTGCTCGCCGCGAGCGTGCCCTGTCCGATCGCATAGCGGCCCACCGCGCTGGTCAAGGCCGCGCCGGTCGAAAGCGCGCCGCTGAGCGTGTCACCATTGGCCAGCCCGGCACCACCCACCGTGTAGGTGAGCGCCGGCAGCGCGTCGCCATAGACCATGCTGCGGTCGTTCGCCGTCACCGTCAGCGACCGCGGCGTCACCGCCAGGGTCGCACCGGTGAAGCTCAGCGCGTAGTTGGAACCGGCGCTGAGGCCGCCCAGCCCGATCGCGTACGTACCGACCGCGCTCGCCGAGTTCGCGCTCGTCGCCAGCGCGCCGAAAAGCGTGTCGCCATTGACCAGCCCCGCGCCGCCCAGCGCGTAGGTCAACGCCGGCAGCGCATCGCCATAGACCATGGTCCGGTCGTTCGCGGCAATCGTCAGCGATCGCGGGGTGACCGACAGGGTCCCGCCGGTGAAGCCCAGCGCATAATTGGCCCCGGCGGTCAGCGTCCCCTGCCCGATCGCATAGCTGCCGACCGCGCTCGTCACGCCCGCGCTTGTCGCCAGCGCGCCGCTCAGCGTGTCGCCATTGACCAGGCCTGCACCGCCTAGGCTGTAGGTCAGCGCAGGCGTGCCGTTGCCATAGACCATGCTGCGATCGTCGGCGGTCACCGTCAGCGCGCGCGGCGTTACCGACAGGGTCGCGCCGGTGAAGCTCAGCGCATAGTTTGCGCTGGCCGCCAGCGTCCCCTGCCCGATCGCATAGCCGCCGACCGGGCTCGTCGCACCCGCACTCGTCGCCAGCGCGCCGCTCAGCGTGTCGCCATTGACCAGCCCCGCACCGCCCAGACTGTAGGTCAGCGCGGGCGTAGCGTCGCCATAGACCATGCTGCGGTCCTGCACCGTCACGGTCAGCGCGCGCGGCGTGACCGACAGCGTGCCGCCGGTAAAGCTCAGCGCATAATTGGCCCCGCCGCTCAGCGTGCCCTGGCCGATCGCATAGCTGCCGACCGGGCTGGTCACCCCCGCGCTCGTCCCCAGTGCGCCGCTCAGCGTGTCCCCGTTGACCAGCCCCGCGCCACCCAGCGCGTAGGTCAGCGCCGGTAGGGCGTTGCCATAGACCATCGATCGGTCGTCCGCGCGTATCGTCAGTGCACGCGGGGTGACTGCGATGCTGCCGCCCAGCAGGCTCAGTGTGTAGTTCGCGCCCGCGCTCAGCGTGCCGAGCCCGATCGCGTACGTGCCCACGCCCGTGGTGGTGCTGACGTTCGGCGCCAGCGATCCGGTCAGCGTGTCGCCGTTGGCCAGCCCCGCACCGCCCAGCGTGTAGCCGAGGGTCGGCGCGGTCTCGCCATAGACCATCGTCCGATCGGCGGCGGTCACGGTCAGCGCGCGCGGGGTAATCGACAGGGCCCCGCCGACGAAGCTGAGCGCATAGTTCGGGCTCGCGCTGAGGCTGCCCTGCCCGATCGCGTAGCTGCCGACGTTGCTCAGCCCATTCGCGCCCGTGGCAAGCGCGCCGCTCAGCGAATCGCCGTTGACGAGGCCCGCGCCGCCCAGCCGGTAGGTGAGCGTCGGCATGGTCTCGCCATAGACCATCGCCGCATCTTCCGCCGTCACGGTCAGTGCGCGCGGCGTTATCACGAGGTCCGCGCCCGTAAAGCGCAGTGCGTAGTTGCTGGTGGCGCTCAGCGTGCCTTGCGCGATGGCATAGGTACCTATGCCGCTCGTGGCGCTGGCGTTGGTCGAAAGCGCACCGCTCAGCGTGTCGCCCTGGACCAGCCCGTCGCCGCCCACGAGATAGCTGAGCGTCGGGACGTCGCCATAGACCTGGGTCGCGGCGTTCGCCGTCACGTCGAGCGTGCGCGGGGTGATGGACAGGCTCGCGGTCATGTCGGCATAGACGAGGTCGTAGCCCGACTGCGTCGAGGCGAGGCCGCTGGCGGCGCGCACCGTGTAGCTGCCGGCGTCGACGCAGTTGCCCGTCCCGCCCGTGCAACTGTAGCGGATGGTGCCCGTGATCCGTGCCGGGTCCACCGCCTGACCGTTCGCCGTACGAACCGAAGTACTGAATCGCGTCGCCTGGTTGGTGCCGTCGTAGAGCCCGCTTGCCGCGGTGCTGCCACTGAACGAGACGGTCGCCGTCGTCAGGAATGCCTTGAGCAGCGGTGCAGTGGCGCCTTCATAGATGCGCCAGATCTTGTCCTGGCCGCCGGCACTATCGAGGTCCCACCCCTCGAAACTGCCGGCCGACGCCATCTGGGTCGTCAGCAGCCCTCTGACCAAAGGCTGTTCGTAGCTCCCTCCCGTCGGTTTCGATTGGCCAGTCGTTTCCTTGTTCCACCGGACATTCGTGTAGAAATTGCCGAGCCCGGCAATGCCGCCCGCGGTAAGGGCGTTCGAAGTGATGGTTACCTTCCCGGACGCATAGCCGAAATCGATCTGGCCGCGGTTTTCGCCAACGATCCCGCCGACCATCTCCCGGGCGGTGGCGCTGCCGGTGGCATAGACGTTGGCCATGTGGCCGCCATAGACATGATAGCCGACCAGTCCGCCCGCATTGGTGTCCGCCGCGACCGCACCGGTCGCGTACGAGATGTCGATCCTGCCCTGAACCGCCGAGTTGGTACCAACCAGCCCGCCGGCATTCTTGTTCTTTGCCGTGACCGCGCCGGTTGCGTAGGCGCGATCGATCGTGCCGCTGCCGGCATTCTCGCCGACCAGTCCGCCGACACTTTCCGAGCCTCTGACCGCACCGGTGGCGAAAGAGCGCGTGATGCGGCCCGAATTGAATCCGACGAGCCCGCCCGCGTGGTTGGACAGCCCGGTTTGCTTCACCTCGGTCAGCAAATCGAGGATTGCGCCCACGGGCGTCTTCGCAAAGGAGTCGGAGATGCTGCCCGAATCCTCGTTGCGGCCCACCAGCCCTCCGACGAAATGCGCGCCTTCGGTGGCGGCGGGGGAAATTAGCTGCGCGCCGCTGATCCGACCGAAATTCTGTCCGACCAGCCCACCGACATTGTTATTGCCGCCGGCATCCCCGCGGATGGTAACGTTGCGGATATCGCCCCGATTCACCCCCACCAGGCCGCCGACATTGCTGCCGTCGCCGGTTAGCGCCTGCACGTCGCCGGAAATGTTCTCGATCTTTCCATAGTTGACGCCCGCAAGCGCCCCCATGTTGCTGCTGCCCTTGGCGGACCAGTCGATCGCCAAGGCCGTATCGAGCACGAGGTTGCGCACCGCGGCGCCGCTGTTGACGGTGCCGATCAGACCGACATTTGTGGCATTGGTGGCGCGTATCGCCAGGTTCGAGATGCTATGGCCCAGCCCGTCCAGCGCCCCGCTCAGTTCGGCGACGACCGCCGCGGAAGCGGACTGCGAAGGCAGATCGTGCGCGAGCGCGAAATTGCCGCTCTGCCCGCTGATCGCCTGCAGGTCCGACCAGGAGTGGACCAGCGTGTATGCGGCATCGTTGATGCTGAGCGACTGGCCCGACTGCCCATCGGCGAAGGTGATCGAGCGCCCCGGAGCGAACACCACGTTGCCGCCGGTCCCGCCCTGGTTGGTCCGCAAGGCCAGCGATCCGCCGCCACGTACGGCGATATCCGCGTTGATCGCGATGCCGTGATAGGCGTTGAGCGTGAGTGTCGCCCCGGTGTTCCACGACAGGCCGGCATTGATCAGGATGTCGCCCGGACCGTCCTTCGTATAGCCATAGTCGTCCACGCCGCTGACCAACGTCACGCCGGTATTGGCGGCAAGCGTGTCGTTGATCGCGGCTGCAGCGGCGCTGTCGATGACCAGGTCCTCGGGGTCAAGCAGCCAGGTGCCGCCCGCCGCATCGATGGCCGAAGCGCCGATGCGCAGCCGGGCGCCCGAGGTCTCGATCGCGCCGGCGGATCCGCCCTCGCCCAGCGCGCGGATCGTCCCCGCCACCTCGGTGGCACCCGCCGTGCTGACCAGCCAGACCCTGCCGTCGCCCCGCCGCACGCCGGTGGCGTTGATCGTGCCGGCGCTGTTGCCCGCCAGCGCATAGACATTGCCCTGCTGCGCGCGGAGCTCGACATTGGCGGCGGCGATCGTCCCGCCATTGGCCGCGCCGGTCTGGGCGTCGCCATACAGGACGGAGAACAGCCCGCCGCCGTCATGCGCGGCGTCGCGGAGCAGTACCTTGCTGCCGGCGATCATGCCCACGGTACCGTTGGCGGCGGAGAGACTGCCCTGGTTCTCCACCACCGCACCGATCAGTGCGACATTGCCGCCGAGCGCGCTGACCTTGCCGAGATTCACCACCTTGGCCCGCGAGGTGCCCGCAAAGGTGAGGCTGCCGCCGGCCAGGAAGGCGGCATCGGGCACGTCGAGCGTCGAGGCGATGAAGCTCCCGCCGGTCTCGACGATCCCGCGCGCGCCGATAACGACGCCATTGGGATTGACCAGATACACCGATCCGGTCGCGCGCAGCAGCCCGTCGATCGACGAGACCGCGCTCCCCGTCACCCGGTTGAGCGTCGCACCCGAGCCGTTCTCGATCAGCACCCCGGCCTTTTCGCCGATCGAGAAATGGGCCCAGTCGATGATCGCCCGGTCGCTACCCTGGCGGATCGTCATCGTGCTTCCCGCCGCGCCGATCGACGCCTGGCCCGCGACGACGGTGCCCCCGCCCGGCAGCATCGTCTGCGCCTGTGCGGCGAGCGGTACGGCCCCGCCCAGGATGGTGGCACCGAGCAGCAGGCGGCGCAGGCGGCAGCCCGCGTTGCGATGGTCGGCAAGGGCGGCGCGGCGGCGCGTCAGCATGATCTCTACTCGCTCACGAAGGGAAAATGGCATGCGACGCGCAGCCGCAGCGGCATCGGAAGGCTCAGGAAGAGGGCTGGCGGCGACATGGCCGACGATGGCGCGCGCGCCCCCGGTACGCGCAGCGCCATCGTCGACCCCCCTGTTCACCGGCGCAGCGTGGCCTTTCCCCCGAAAGGCCACGCCGTGTCCCCCGCTCGGCATCATGCCCCCATGATCCCCTCCGAATGCTCGCGCGGCAGGCCTCGTCGCGCCCAGCGCGTCAAGATCGCGAACGGCTTTTGAGACGCGGTGGAAGGAGATTGAGATGTTTTGCAGCATCGGGCCGTCCACGACGGCAGCGGCAGGCAGGGGCGGCAAGACCGCCGGCAAAACCCGATTCGATAGGCCCCCGCACGTGGCGTGCGGAATCGCCAAAAAAGCGGGCATCGCATCAATCCCGGACGGCCCCGCTCCGCCAGACTGCGGCTTCGCGCCCTCTTTCGTGGCCGTGCGCGCCCCTCGATCGGGACGGGGACCTTTCAACCATCGTGGCTAGGCTACTGACCTGCCGGGAGGGACCGACGATGCCAATGCTGGACCTGCAGGACGGGACGCGCCTCTATTACAAGGACTGGGGCCAGGGCGCGCCGGTGGTGTTCGCGCAGGGCTGGTCGCTCAACGGCGACATGTGGGAAAACCAGATGATGTTCCTGGGATCCCAAGGCTACCGCGTCATCGCCTGTGCCGAGACCGACTATCGCGACGATATCGGCCGGTTCGACGTGCCGGTGCTGGTGATCCATGGCGAGCGCGACGCCTTCGTGCCCTTCGACGCCACCGCGCGCCAGGCGGCGGCGCTGTTCCCGGATGCGACGCTTAAGGTCTATCCCGGCGCGCCGCACGGCATCCTGCTCACCCACAAGGACCAGCTGAACCAGGGTCTGCTGCAGTTCCTCACGCGCTGAGCCCTCGGTGGTGCAGGGTTTCGAGACTGCGACGCGGGCCGTGGATGCGATGGGCCTCGCGCTCGGCCGCTTCGACGTCGACGCGGGTGCCGCGGCGCTCCTCGACGGCCTCGCCGCACGCGATCTGCCGCAGGCGCGGCGCGAGGATCTGCTGCGTCGGCGCTATGGCGCTTCGCACAGGCCGACCAGCTGGTGGAATCGCTTCGGGGGCGCGGCGAGCCCGATGCGTATTTCCGCACCCAGCTGGCGTTGCAGGTACCCGGCGGTACCTTGCCCGTCCACTATACCAGCTGGTGCGAGGACGCCGATCCGGCCGGGCAGATCACCTTCGGCCTGCTCGACCGCAGCGACTAGGTGGCGGCGGAGGAAGCGCTGACCCGCCAGCGCGCGCAGAGGGCGCATGCCGACCGCCTCGCCACCCTCGGCGTGATGACCGCGACGATCGCGCATGAGGTGCGCCAGCCGCTCAGCGTCATCCTCGCCTCGGCCCAGGCGGCGCAGCGCTGGTTGCGGCGCCCCGAACCCAACCTCGCGCAGATCGAGCAGTGCCTCGACAGGATCGTCCTCGGCGGTGCCAAGGCCGAGGAAACCGTCGCCCGGCTGCGCGGCCTGGCGGCCAGCCGATCCGAAACCCGCGGTCGCTGCGCGCTCCGCCCGCTGATCGAGGAAACCGCCGACCTCCTGCGCCCCGAACTCGCCAGCCGCTAGGCGACGCTGGTGCTCGACATCGCTGGCGGCCTGCCGCCGGTGCCTGCCGACGGGGTGCAGTTGCGCCAGGTGCTGATCAACCTGCTGATCAACGCCGCCCAAGCCATGGCCGACGCGCAATGCTGGAACCGCGCGCTGAAGCTGCGGGCGCGGGCCGATGGCGGGTTCGTCCAGATCGACGTCGAGGACAGCGGGCCGGGCATTGCCGCGACCGATCGCGACCGGCTGTTCGAAGGGTTCTACACCACCAGGGCGAGCGGGCTCGGCCTCGGGCTCAAGATCTGCCGCCAGATCGTCGAGGACCATGGCGGCACGATCGACCATGTCCCGCGCCCAAGCGGCGGCTCGATCTTCCGCATCCGCCTGCCGATCGACGCCTGACGCGGAGGGCGCCTCAGCGTCCCGCTGCCAGATCCGGATAGCGTTCGAGCAGCGCGCTGGTCACGCCGTTGGTCCAGCCGAAGCCGTCCTGCAGCGGATATTCGCCGCCGCCGCCGGGCACCTGCTCCTCGACGTCATATTTCTCGAGCATCTTTCCCGTGGCGCGATAGGCGCGGTCGACCGTCGCCAGCCAGCGCGCGGCAATGTCCTTCGCCAGATCGCGCTGGCCATAGCCGGCGAGCCCGTCGATCGCGACCCATTGCAGCGGCGCCCAGCCATTGGGAGTATCCCATTGCTGCCCGGTGCGGTTGCCGGTGGTGCGCAGGCCGCCGGGGGCGACCAGCTTGGCGCGCACGGCCGTGGCGACGGCGCTCGCCTGCTCGGCGCTCGCCGCGCCGACGAACAGCGGGAACAATGTCGCGGCCGACAGCACCGGCGTCGTGCGCTGCTGACGCCAGTCGTAATCGGCGTAGCGCTGCTCGGCGCCAAGCCAGAGATAGGTGTCGATCGCCTTGCGCCGCTGGGCGGCGCGGCGGGTGAAATCGGCCGCGCAGTCGGCATCGGCGAGCGTCGCGCAGCGCTGCGCGATCCCGCGCTCCATCGCCCAGAGCAGGCTGTTGAGGTCGACCGGCACGATGTCGGTCGTGTGCACGGTCGCCAGCGTCTTCCCGTCGGCCAGCCAGCGCGAGCTATAGTCCCAGCCGCTTTCCGCACCCGCCCGCAGATCGCGATAGACGGCGGTGAGCGGGCGGCCCGCCGCGACCTTGCCGGTGTTCACGTCCTCGCGATAGCTTTCGTCGCGCGGCGCCTCGCGCGCGTCCCAATAGCGGTTGAGCAGGCTGCCATCGGCCATCCGCACGACATGCTCGCACGCCGCCTGCGCCGCCGTGATGCAGCCCGCCCCGCGCATCCAATAGCCATATTCGCTGCGTAATGCCGCGAGGCGGGTGCGCAGCACCGCCGGATCGCGCGCGTCCGACAGGTCGAGCATCAGGGCGAAGAAGGGCGGCTGCGAGCGGCTGAGATAATAGCTGCGGGTGCCGTTGGGGATATGGCCGTAGCGCTGGATAAGGCTGACGAAGTCGTCGAGCATGTGCTCGACCATCGCCTGCTGGCCATCGACCTTGAGGCCCAGCATGGTGAAATAGCTGTCCCAGTAATAGATTTCGCGGAAACGCCCGCCGGGGACGACATAGGGCGCCGGCAGCGACAGCGCCGAGTTGCCCGGCTCGGGCGTCAGCGCCGGGCGCGACAGCACCGGCCACAGCGCCTGGACGTGCGCGCGCAGGCCGAGCTTCTCCTGCGGCACCGGCGCGCCGTTGCCCGGCGCCGGCAGCGTGAAATGCGCCTCGACGAACGCTTTCAGCGCCTCGCGCGTCTTCGGCTTCGCCTTGCGATAGGCCGCCAGGATCGCCGCCGGATCCTCCTTGGGCACCGCATCGACGAAGGTCTTCCCGTCCGGGAATACCTGCGCCATCTGCACCGCATCGAACAGCGGGCCGAACAGCTGGGCGGGGCTCTGCGGCTCGGGGTCGGTCGCGGCGACGCACAGCAGGGCGGCGAGCGAGAGCAGGCGGCGGATCATCGGGTCATCCTCATCGGGCGCACAACGCACGAGGCCGGTCGAGCGCTGCGCCCGGCCGGCCCCTCGAGGGTGTTCAGAAGTGGTAGGAAGCGCTGAACAGCGCCGACCGGCCGAGAATCGGCCGCGCGAGGATCACCCCGCTGCCCTGCGATCCGATCGTGCGCGGATTGCCCTCGGTCAGCCCGATCGTGTTGGTGATGTTGTCGACCGAGGCCTGGAGCGTGATCCGCTTGGTGATGTCCACGGTCAGCCCCGCGTCCCATTTGTAATAGTTGGGCAGCAGCTGCGCGTTCTGCACGTCGGAGAAGCGGTCGCCGATATAGGTGACCGAGGTGAACAAAGTCGCCTTGCTCTCGGAGCCGAACTCCACCGAATAGGCCGGCGAGACGCGCCACTGCCACTTGGGCTGGCGCTGCACGCGATTACCGGTCAGGTTGGTCGCGCCGTTATCGGTGAAAAAGTTGCGATACTTGCTGTCGAGATAGGTACCCGAAAAGCCGATGGTGAAGTTGCGCACCGGCCGCAGCTCGCCCTCCAGCTCGACGCCGGTCGCGCGGGCGCCGCCGATCGAGGCGATCGGCGCGCCGCTGGTGATCACCGTGGTGGCGAGGCCGTTGAAGTCGTTGTGGAACACGGTGAGATAGGCGCTCGCCAGATCGGTCGAGACCTTCAGCCCGCCCTCATAGGTATCGACCCGCGGCGCCACGGTGATGCCGTCGCGGAGGTTGTCGAAGAAGGGGAAGCTGTTGCCGCGGCTGTAGCGCAGGAACAGCCCGATCGCGCGGGTGAAGTCGTAGTTGGCGCCCGCCGTCCATGACCATTTCTCGCCGCGATAGCGGATCGTCGAGAAGGTGCCGTTCAGCACCGCATCGCTGTTGTCGTACAGCGTGTTCGGATTGCCATCGAGGCCGCCCGCCGGCGCGGTGCCGTTATTCTCCAGCGTGCCGTCGACCGAGTGGTGCTGGTAGCGCAGGCCGGCATCGAGGCGGAGCTGGTCGTTCACCTGCAGCTCGTCCACCGCATAGACCGCCGCGTCCTTGCCGTCATAATCGGCGTTGACGTTGAAGGTGGAGCCGCTGCTGAACCCGTTCCGCGTCACGATGCGACCATCGGCCAACGTGAGGTTCAGGCGGCGCGCATTGGGCTCGGCGGTGAGCAGCTGGCTATTGCCGAGGTTCCACAGGTCGCGCGAGGAATAGGCCGCGTAATAGACGCCCGCCGTGAAGCTGTTGCCGCCCTTCTTCCATTCGAGCGCGAGATCGTTGGAGAAGTTCTCGATGCGCTTCTGCACGCGCCACAGCCCGGCCTCGACGACCTGGGTGGTGCCGGGGACCGCCTGGCCGCCATTGACGAAGCTCAGGCTGCCGATCGTGCCGCCCCTGCTCGCCGCATAGGCCGAGGCGCTCTGCGGCGGGGTGCCGCCGGGGACGAGGCCGGTGGTGTCGGCATCACCCTTGAGCCAGCTCAGGCGGTCGCGCAGCTTGAAGCCGTCGCCCAGCCGATATTCGAAATTGCCGCCCAGGTTGACGACATCGGCTCCGCGCCCGTCGGCCAGATCGACCCGGGTGCCGTCGTTGAGCACGCCCAGCCGGGTCTCGCCGCCCGCCAGCGTGCCGCTGCCGGCATCGAAATTGCCGTACTGGCTGATCTTCTTGCCGTTCTGCACCACCGGGATCGGCAGCAGCCACTGGCCGCGATCGTTGAGATAGCGGCCGAACACCAGCACCGAGCCATTGTCGAAATCATGCCGGACATTGGCGGTGATCTGCCCGCCCTTCTCGGCGGTGAAGCGCGGATTGCGCACGCCGTTGCCCGCCGAATAATAGCCGCCGACCATATAGGTCGTGCTCGCTCCGAGCGGCCCGGAGAGATAGCCGTCGGCGCGCACGTCGCCATAGCTGGCGACGCCGAGCTTGAGCAGATTGTCCGGCGTCGCGCCGCCCTCGCGCTGGACGAAGTTGATCGTCAGGCCCGGCTGGCCGGAGGAAAACAGCGCCCCGGTGCCGCCGCGCACCGCTTCAACCCGCTTGAGGGTCGAGTCGATGCGGATCAGCTGCGAGTTTTCGAGGAAGGAAAGCGTCGGCGGCGAGAAGATCGGCACGCCTTCGGACTGGATCGTCACAAATTCGGCGTCGCCGCCCGAAGGATAGCCGCGCACGAAGATATTGGCGCCGTTCTTGCCGCCCGAACTCTCCACGCTGATTCCGGGGACGACGCGGAGCACTTCGGCGGTGCTGGCCGGTGCCAGCCGTTCGATCGCGGCATCGTTGATCGTGGTGACGGCGAAGGACGCATCCTGGCGGCGGGTGCCCGCGCCGGCGGTGCCGGTCACGACGATTTCGGGGTCGTTGGCAGCGGCCTCCTGCTGCGGGTCCGCCGCGGCGACCTGCGTTTGCCTGGCCCGCGCGGCGGGTGCAGCCGCCGCTCCCTCGGTGCCGCCGCCCTCGACAACGAAGGTACCGCTGGCGGTGGTGCGATAGCGCAGGCCGCTGCCGGCGAGCAGCATCGCCAGCGCGCGGTCGACACCGTAGCGGCCGCGCAGTTCGGGTGCGCGCTTGCCGCGGACGAGGTCGGGGGCGAACAGGATCTGGCGGCCGCTCTGGCGGGCGAATTCGGTGAGCGCGGCGCCGAGGTCGCGGCTGCCGATCGCCAGGCTGACGGTGGCTTCGGCCACCGGCGCGGCGAGCGCGGGTGTGAGGGCGCAGGCGGCGACGCCGGCGAGCGCCAGGCTGCGGACGAGCGTGGAAAGGGTGCAGGGCATCAGGATCCTCCCAAAATCGGTTCACGAGGCGCCGTCTGGTGCAGCGCTTCTACCCGCCATGACGCAGCCGATCCGAAAACCCGAACCTGCCCCCGCGAAAAAAATCTTCAGCGGCGGCTGGAAAGCTCGATCGTGCCGTCGCTGCGCGTCACTGCCTGCACGGGGAAGCTGGTTTCCAGCGCCTCGGCGAAGGTCGCGCTTTCGCCGGTGCGGAAGGCGCCGCTGATCCGCAGCGCGGCCGCACGACCATCCTTCACCACCAGCGGATGCGGGGCATAGCGGTTGAGTTCGGCCACGGCCTCGGCGAGGGGCGTGTCGGCGAACACCACCAGCCCTTCGCGCCACGCTTCGAGCTGGCGGGCATCGCCGCCGTGGCGGAGCGTCATGCGGTCGCCGCGCGCGACCAGCAGGTCGTTGGGCACCATCGCGACGGTACCGACGGTGACCTTGCCTTCGACGAGCAGCACGGTGGTCCGATCGGCATCGAGCCGGACATCGAAGGCGGTGCCGTGCGCGATCACATCATGCGCACCGGCGGTGACGCGGAACGGCCGCGGCTGGCCCTTGGCGACCTCGAACCAGGCCTGGCCGCGCTCCAGGATAAGGTGGCGCTCGGTCGGGGTGTAGGCGACGCGCACCGACGTCGCGGTGTTGAGCGTCAGCCGCGAGCCGTCGTCGAGCATCATCGACAGCCGCTGGCCCACCCCGGTGCTGAACAGTCTGGTCTGTGCGACTTCGGTGCCGGCGGGGCCGCGATGCTCGGCGGCATACCAGCCGGCCAACGGCAGCGCGACCAGCGCCAGTGCGGCGAGCGCCGCGCCCGCCTTTTGCTTGCGGGCCGCCGATCGCGCACGATGCACCGCGACGCGGGTCGCGGTCGCCTGCCGGAGTGCCAGCAGCTCGGGATGTGCGGCGAGGGAACGGGCGCAGTCGTGCGTCGCCTCGATCCGGGCGAAAGCCTCGGCATGGGCAGGGTCTGCCATACGCCAGCGCTCGAACGCCTCGGGTGGCGCGGCGTCGGGGTCGCGCGCCAGCCGCTCGTGCCAGCGCGCCGCCTCGGTCGCGATCGTCGTCGTGGCGGTCCCGTCAGTCTTCACGCCACGCCTCCAGTGCCGTGGTCACGTGCGCCATCGCACGCGCCACATGTTTCTCCGTCGCCCGGGTCGAGATGCCGACCAGCGGGGCGATATCGGCGATCTTCAGCCCTTCGAGCACGCGCAGCACGAAGATGTCGCGCGTGCGCTCGGGCAGCTCCAGCAGGGCATCGCGGAGCCGGATCACCGCTTCCCTACCCTCCAAGACGCGCTGAGCGGTAAAATCCGAACCGGGATGCGTCTCGTCGTCCCAGCTTTCGTGAACGGCGTCGCCCCGCGCCGCCTCGCGACGCGCGCGATCCTTCAGGGCATTGGCGGCGGTGACGAACAGGAAGCGATCGGGCTGGTCGATAATGCCCGGATCGGGCATCCGGCTGAGCTTGAGGAACACGTCCTGCACCAGATCGGGCACGTCGTCGCGGATGGCGACGCGACGCTCGAAGAAGCGCGCCAGCGGCCGCGCATAACGGCGTGCGAGCTGGTCCAGCAACGCGCCGCGTTCGCCCTGTCCTCCCCGCTTCCTGTCCGGCCGCATCGTTTCGTGCTCCCTGGCACGCGCTTGTGCGCGCCCGCGACCGGCGAGGCAAGCGTCGCGATCGAGGTGCGCGGGCGGCCCCGCCTGCGCCGGATCGGCGCATCCCGGAATGGTGCAATCCCCACACGGGATGACAGGAGCCGAGCGCCAGCGGAGCAGCCGGTCCGCCTGGACCAGCGCCGTGATGCCTGGATGTGAACGCCACGACGAGCAGCGCGGCGGACCCGCGCAGCCCGTCGAACAGTTCGAAAAGGGCCTTCCCGCCGCTGGTGACGTCCGGCCCGACCGCGCTGCTCAAGCCTCGATCGGTCGCGCGGGATTGCCGACGACGGTGGCGCCCGGCGCGACGTCGCGCGTGACCACGGCACCGGCGCCGACGATCGCGTCATCGCCCACCGTCACGCCCGGAAGGATCAGCGCGCCGCCGCCGATCCAGACATTGGCGCCGACGCGGATCGGCCGTCCGGATTCCAGCCCCTGCGCGCGCAGCGCCGGGTCGCGCGGGTGATCGGCGGTGAGGATCTGCACCCCCGGCCCGATCTGCGTGCCTGCGCCGATCTCCACGCGCACCACGTCGAGGATCACGCAGCCGAAGTTGAGGAACACGCGGGTCCCCAGATGGATGTTGCTGCCATAGTCGCAGTGGAAGGGCGGGCGCACGACCACGCCCTCCCCCACCTGCCCCAGCCCCTCGACGAGCAGCGCATGGCGATCGGCCGCGCTCCAGGCGAGCGAGGCGTTGTAGCGCGCCATCCACGCGGCTGCGCGCGCAGCATCGGCGGCGATCTCGGGATCGTCGGCGGTGTAGAGCGCGCCGGCGAGCATCCGCTCTTTCTGCGAGGCCATGCTCAACTCAGATCGTGCAGATCTTTGCCGAGGGGCGCGGTGATGCTGAGATCGGAGAAGCGCACCTCCAGCCCCGCGCGCTCGGGCGTGCAGGCCATCGGACCGACCTGATAGGACGCCGCGACCGGGAACGGCGCCAGCCGCACCAGCGGCCAGGTCTTGCCGTCGGCCGAGACCTGGAGCCGCAGCACCCCTTTGGCCACCGTCGCGCGCATCCAGAAATCGGCGGCGTCGCCCGCATAGGGGCCGGTCGACCAGTCCGAGCGACCATCGGTCAGCACGCTGCTCAGCATCGCGCGGCCGTCGGAGAGCTCGATCCCGGCCTTCACCCAGCGCCGCGCGTCGACCCGCACCATGATGCCGGCCTGGTCATACAATTTCTCGTAGCGGCCGCGGATGCGCAGCTGGGCGGTGAAGGCGTCGCCGGTCGGGAACCCCAGGAAATGGCCGCTGTCGCGGGTGAAGCCGTAGTGCGTCTCGCGCCAGAAGTCGGTGCTGCGATCGGTGACCAGCGTCAGGTCGCCGCCGGCATCCGCGTTCCACGTGCGCGGCGCGTTCAGCCAGCGCCCGTCCTTCCGGCCCAGCGCCGCCGTCTCAGCTGCCGTCGCGCGTGCGATCGACGGCACGCCCAGCGCCACCGCGCCTCCGAGCACCGTGCGGCGCGACCAGTGCGCTTCGTCCATCTTCCTTCTCCTCCGATCTTCGCTACGGCAGAACGCAAGTGCCAGCCATGGCGCGATGTGTACATTTGTACATAATTGAAATGCAACGGAGTTTTTGGCGTGTCCGAGGCACAGACCAGGCGGAACGATCCCGAACGGCGGCACCGCATCATCACCGCGACGCTGGAGGTGATCGCCGAGCACGGCGTGCCCAATACCACCCACCGCCGCATCGCCGCGGCCGCCGGGGTGCCGCTGGGATCGGTCACCTATTATTTCGCCTCGCTGGAGACGCTGCTGACCGAGGCCTTCCTCCAGCTCGCCGAGGAGTCTTCCGACGCCTTCCGCGCCCGCATGGCCGCAGCGCGCGACCGCGACGCGGCCTGCGAGGCGATCGTCGACATCATCGCCGGGTCCCTATGGGCCGAACCGCGCACGCTGCTGCTCAGCTACGAGCTCTACGCCTTCGCAGCGCGCCACCCGGCGGTGTCGGCGGTGATGCGGCGCTGGATGGACAACAGCCGCGCCGCGCTGGAGCGTTTCTTCGATCCGCTGACCGCGCGCGCGCTGGATGCGCTGGTCGAGGGCATCGGCATCCACAACTCGATCGATTCCGACCCGCTCGATCGCGACGCGATCCGCGACATCGTCCAGCGGCTGACGGCCCCCGGTCGGGGCTGAGGCGCCTCAGGCCGGGCGATCGCCCATGCGCTCGCCGAGCCGTACCGGGCGTTCCGGGCTCCAGCTTTCCTCGAAGGCGATCGTGCCCGGGCGGAACAGCATCACCACGGTCGAGCCGAGCAGGAAACGGCCCATCTCCGCGCCTTGCGCCAGCACGATGTCCTGGCCGTCATAGCGCCATTCGCTGGGCTTGCCGGTTCGCCTGGCGTTGACGACGCCGTGCCACACCGTCGCCATGCTGCCGACGATCGTCGCGCCCACCAGCACCATCGCGAAGGTCCCGTGCTCCGGGCTTTCGAACACGCACACCACCCGCTCGTTGCGCGCGAACAGGTCCGGCACCCCGCGCGCGGTCACCGGGTTGACCGAGAACAGGCTGCCCGGCACGTGGATCATCCGCGTCAGTCTGCCGGCGCACGGCATGTGGATCCGGTGATAGTCGCGCGGCGAGAGATACAGGTTGGCGAAGCTGCCGTGCCGGAACCCGGCCGCCAGCCCGGCATCGCCGCCGAGCAGCGCGGTGGTGGTGAAGCGGTGCCCCTTGGCCTGGACGATGTGATGATCGTCGATCGCCCCCAGCTGGCTGATCGCGCCGTCCACCGGGCTGACGAAATCGGCGCTTGCGATCGGACGGGCGCCGTCGCGCAGCGGCCGCGTGAAGAAGTCGTTGAAGCTCGCATAGCCGGCGACCTCCGGTTCGGCAGCCTCGGCCATGTCCACGCCATAATGCGCGACGAACCGGCGGATCAGCCAGCGGGTCGCGGCCCCGCCCCGCGCCCGGGCGACGCGCCCGGCCAGAAGAGTCAGCCGCTGCTTCGGCAGCGCATGTTGCAACAGGACGGCAAGGCGTTCGGACATCGGGGACTTTCGAGCTTCGGAGCGTCGCTGTAGCAGCCGATCGCCTCGCATGGCGAGCGGCAGGCCCATAGAAAACCGTATACGATTCCTTCCGCCACCGTTACCGTAGTGGCTTCTTGGATTCGAACGGACCGATCGATGCGCGCCTCCCTGCTGCTTGCCGCCCTGCTTGCGACCACGCCGCTGATCGCCCAGGCCCCGGCCATTGCCCAGCAGGCGGGCGAAGCCGCGCCCGCCCCCGTCAAGCTCACCGTGGACTCGATCTTCGGCCGCGGTGCGGTGCGCAGCGAAGGGCTGCGCGACAGCCGGTGGGGCGAGGATGGCGAGAGCTATCTCGCGCTGGAGGACGCGCCCAAGGGCGGCCAGGACATCGTCCGCTACCGCATCCAGGACGGCGCGCGCACCGTCGTGGTTCCCGCGAGCGCGCTGGTCCCCCAGGGCGCGGACAAGCCGCTGGCGATCGACGGCTATAACTGGTCGCCCGATCACCGGCTGCTGCTGATCCAGACCAACAGCCGCCCCTTCCGGCGCACCAACGCGCTTGCCGACCATTGGCTCTACGACACCACTACCGGGGCGCTGCGCAAGATCGGCGGCGATGCGGCGGCCTCCAGCGTGCTCTATGCCAGCTTCTCGCCCGACAGCCACCGGATCGCCTATGTCCATCGCAACAACCTCTATGTCGAGCCGGCCGAGGGCGGCGCGCCCGTCCAGCTGACCCGCGACGGCGACGACTATGTCGTCAACGGCCTCGCCGACTGGGTGTATGAGGAGGAATTCTCGCTCCACCGCGCCTTTGCGTGGAGCCCGGATTCGAAGCGCATCGCCTTCTGGCGCTTCGACACGCGCGGCGTCGGCACCTTCTTCATGATCAAGAACACCGCCGGCCAATATTCGCAGCCGATCCCGCTGCAATATCCCAAGGCGGGCACGACCAACTCGGCGGTGACCGTCGGCACGGTCGATGTCGCCGACGGCCGCACCCGCTGGTTCGAGCTGGAGGGCGATCCGCGCCAGAATTACGTGCCGCAGCTGAGCTGGGCGGGCGGCGCCGACGCAGTGTTCCTCCAGCAGTCAAACCGGCTGCAGAACACCTACAAGGTGCTGCTCGGCGATCCCGCGACCGGCGCGGTGAAGCCAATCATGGTCGAGCACGATGCCGCCTGGGTGGAGGCCAATGCCGCCCCCGAATGGCTGAAGGGCGGCCGCAGCTTCACCTGGCTGTCCGAGCGCGACGGCTGGCGGCACCTCTACACGATCGACCGCGCCACCGGCCGCGCCACCCTGCGCACGCCGGGCAGGTTCGACGTGATCGACCTGCTCAGGGTCGACGAGAAGGCGGGCTATGCCTGGTTCATCGCCTCGCCGGACAATCCGACCCAGCGCTATCTCTACCGCACCACCCTGTCGGGCGCACCCAAGGTGGAGCGGCTGACCCCGGCCGGCCAGCCGGGCACGCACAGCTACGACATCGCACCGGGCGCGCACTGGGCGCTGCACACGGTGTCGCGCTTCGATGCCCCGCCGGTCACCGACATGCTGGACCTGACCCGGCAGACGCCGCTGCGCACGCTGGTGACCAACAAGCCGCTCGCCAGGCGCATTGCCGATACCGGCCTCGCCCCCACCAAGTTCTTTCGCGTCGACATCGGCGGCGGCACGCAGCTCGACGGCTGGCTGATCAAGCCCGCCGGTTTCGATCCCGCGAAGCGCTATCCCATCCTGTTCTACGTCTATGGCGAGCCCTGGGGCCAGACGGTTGCAGACCATTGGCAGGGATCGCAGGGGCTGTGGCACCGGATGCTCGCGCAATCGGGCTATCTGGTCGCCAGCATCGACCCGCGCGGCACCGCCAGCCCGCGGGGCCGCGACTGGCGCAAGAGCATCTACCGCCAGGTCGGCATCCAGGCCTCCGCCGACTATGCCGCCGCGGTGCGCAAGCTGCTGGCGGACCGTCCCTATATCGATCCGGCGCGGATCGGCATCTGGGGCTGGAGCGGCGGCGGCGCGATGACGCAGAACGCATTGTTCCGCTATCCCGAGCTGTACAAGACCGGAATCGCGATCGCCGGGCCCACCGACATGCGGCTGTACGATACCGTGTACCAGGAACGCTACATGGGCCTGCCCGAGGATAACGCGGACGGCTACAGAAACGGCTCGCCGATCACCTTCGCCGACCGGCTGCAGGGCAATCTGCTGCTGATCCACGGCACCGGCGACGACAATGTCCATTATCAGAACCAGGAGCAGCTGGCGGATCGCCTGATCCGGGCCAACCGCCAGTTCACGATGATGGCCTATCCGGATCGCACTCACGGCATCTACGAGGGCGAGAATACCACCATCCACCTCTACACGCTGATGACGCGCTACCTCGAGACCAACCTGCCGCCCGGCGGACGCTGATCCGGCTGCGGGCACCAACCGCCGCTCTGCACGAAGGCGGGCAAATCAGGGGCTTGGCAGCCACGCCACCGGGTGGGGCGAACCCCATCCGCGCCACGCCCCGCGCGGCACCGCCGCCCCCTCCCGCCGAAAGCGATCCGCGGGCAGGTTGCGGCTGCCATGCGCCAGGCGACACGGCCGCTACCGGGCGCTATGAGCGCAGAATGCCCCGGCTGCTATTGTTCAACAAACCGTTCGGCGTCCTGTCGCAATTCACCGACCGCGGATCGCCAACGCTTCGGTCGACATTGTCCGATTTCATCGCGGTAAAGGGCGTCTATCCCGCGGGTCGGCTCGACCGGGACTCCGAGGGCCTGCTGCTGTTGTGCGACGATGGGCAACTGCAGGCACGCATCGCCGATCCCCGCTTCAAGATGCCCAAGACCTACCTCGTGCAGGTCGAAGGGGATCCGCAGGCACCGGCGCTGGAATGCTTGCAGCAGGGCGTCCGGCTCAAGGACGGCATGACCCTGCCGGCCGAGATCGCCCGGATCGACCCGCCGGACCTGTGGCTGCGCGACCCGCCGATCCGCCAGCGCAAGTCGGTCCCCGACAGCTGGCTGAAAATCACCATCCGCGAAGGGCGCAACCGCCAGGTGCGTCGAATGACCGCGGCGGTGGGCCTGCCCACCCTGCGGCTGGTCCGCTGGTCGATCGGCGACTGGTCTGTCGCCGGGATTGCGCCGGGGCAGTTCGAGGAGGTCTCCACCGCAGTCGCGGGCGCGGGCAGCCGCGGCACGCGGGAGTTGTGACGCAGCCTGGCCGACGCGGGTGAGCCGGCAGGCGGGGTCGCAAACCATCGCCATCCCCGCTGCCGGTTGCCGTGAACCGCGAAAGCTGGTTTGAGGTATCGCGCAGAGGGACGCGAGGTCGCCGGCCCGGCGTACCCGCGCTGCGCATCGGTGCTTCCATCGCCCCTCGACGGGCTGCTCGCCCACTAGCGCGTACAAGGGCAAATCGGCAGGGTTCTGGGTCTCAATGAATTATCGCCACTCCTTCCATGCCGGCAACAGTGCCGATGTCGTGAAGCACAGCCTGCTGATCGCCCTTGTCCGGGCGCTGCAGCAAAAGCAGGGTGCGTTGACCCTGATCGACACCCATGCCGGCTGCGGGCTCTACGACCTCGGCGGCGAACAGGCCCAACGCACCGGCGAGGCCGCCCAGGGCGTGCACCGCGCCTTTGCCGACGCGAACCCCTTGCTCGACGACTATCGCGCCGCCGTACGGGCGGTGAATGTCGGGGCAGAGCCGCGCCTCTATCCCGGTTCGCCGCAGTTCCTCGCCCAGTTGCTGCGCGCGCAGGACCTGCTGATCCTGAATGAAAAGCATCCCGAGGACGCCATCGCCCTGCGCGGCGCGATGCGCGGGTCGCCTGCCGCCGTGCATGAACGCGACGCCTACGAGCTGTGGCTCGCATTGCTTCCGACCCGAACGGCGCGCGGCGTGGTGGTGGTCGATCCGCCGTACGAGCAGACGGACGAGCGCGAGCGCATCACCGCCACCCTCGCCGCGGCGCATCGCAAATGGGCGCACGGCGTGACGGTGATCTGGTATCCGCTGAAAGACCGCGCGACGCACCAGCGCTGGAAGACCAAGTTGCGTGCGCTCGGCATCCCGAAGTTCCTGTCGGTGGAGCATTGGCTGTATGATGCCGACCAGCCCGGCATCTACAACGGCGCGGGCCTTTTCATCGTCAATCCGCCCTACGCCTTCACCCAGACGCTGTCGCCGCTGCTGGAGGCCCTTCGCGCCGCACTGGCGCCGGACGGGCATCGGGGCGAGATCACTGCGGACTGGCTGGGGAATGCAGCATGAGCGCCGGTCCGGATCCCGTCGAGCAGGCCCGTTGATGCCCCCTGCATCGGCCGCCCCGGCGACCGGGAACTGACTCTCCGCACCCGCGACGTGGAGAGGTGCTCAGGCGGAAAATGCCGTAAACGGGCGTCGCGCTGCGGGATCGACAGACGGAGCGCCGAACATGCCATCGACAGCACAGGACCCTCCGCGATGACGCTCGATCAACTCGGCCCGCGCCTCTGCATCTTGGGGCCGTCGAACAGCGGGAAGTCCACGCTGGCCGTCGCCATCGCTAGCGCGCGCGGGCTGGCGCCGATCCATCTCGATCAGCTCCACCATCGTCCCCACACGGATTGGGTTCCCCGCCCCGCCGACGACTTCGCCGCCCTGCACGACGCGGCGATTCGGGGCGACAGCTGGGTGATCGAGGGCAATTATACCAGGCTGCTGCCGCAACGCCTGGCGCGGGCGACCGGCGTGCTGCTGCTCGACGTGCCGACCTCGGTCAGCCTCTATCGGTATGTCCGGCGCTGCTGGTTCGAGCGCGAGCGGCACGGCGCGCTCGCCGGCGGGCGGGACAGCGTGAAATGGGCGATGCTCCACCACATCCTCGTCGCCACCCGCGCCAATCGGGCGCGCTATCGACGGATGTTCGAAGACATCGCCTTGCCCAAGGCCATGCTGGCCTCGCCCCGGGCGATCACCGACTTCTACCGACGAAACGATCTGCGCCGGTAAGCGCGCGCCCTGAACGATGGCCCTTCGCCAATCCTCTTCACGCGAACAGCGACAGCGTCCCGCTCTCCAGCGCTTCGGGGATGGTCAGCCGATCGCCGTGGCTGACATCGTGGGTGGTGGGCTGCGGCACCAGGTTCCACGGCGTCACCACCGCGTCGCACCAGGCGGTGAACAGACCCGACGACCAGGACCGCAGGCTCTCTTCCACTTCCGGCAGCACCGCTGCCATGGCGTTCGGTTCGCAGTGCATCGTCATCATTCCGCTCCTCAGCGTGCGTGATTCCGTGTTCTTCCCGAGTCCGTCGACCCTAACACGACCGCGCCAAAGATGCACGACTGTGCAATCGTTTAACCTGCGCCCATGCCCGCCGCGAAGGCGATTCTGAGCGCTTCGGACAGGCTCTTCGCGCCCAGCTTCGCCATCACGTTTGCGCGGTGCACTTCCACGGTGCGCGCCGAGATGCCGAGATCATAGGCGATGGTCTTGTTCGGATAGCCCTGCGCCAGCCCCTCCAGCACCTCGCGCTCGCGCACGGTCAGCGCACCAAGCAGCGTTTCGGCATCCGCCGCGCGCGCCTTGACGTCCTCGGCGGCTTCCAGCCGCTCGAAGCCGCGGTTGATCGCATCGATCAGCGCGCGGCTCTCCATCGGCTTTTCGAGGAAATCGACCGCCCCCGCCTTCATCGCCTTCACCGCCAGCGAGACGTCGCCATGGCCCGTGAGCACGATCACCGGCAGCGCGATGCCGCGCGCGTGGAGTTCCTGCTGCACCTCCAGCCCGTCCATCTCGGGCATGCGCACGTCGAGCAGCACGCAGCCGGGCTCGACATGGCGCGCCTCCTTGAGGAACGCGACGCCCGAGGGCCAGGTCTGCACCGCGAAGCCCGAGGTCTTGAGCATGAAGCTGGCGGAGCGGCGGACGCCATCCTCGTCGTCGACGATATGGACGAGGCGCTTGTCGGTCACGGAAGATTCCCTTCTTCTACATGGACGAGGGTGAAGTGGAAGCAGCTGCCGCCGCCCTCGCGCGGCTCCAGCCAGATGCGGCCGCCATTGGCCTCGACGATGGTGCGGCAGATCGAGAGGCCGAGGCCCATGCCGTCCACCTTGGTGCTGTGAAAGGCGCGGAACAGGTCCTCGGCGACTTCGGCGGCGACCCCGGGCCCGGTATCCGCCACCGTCACCCGCACGAATCCTGGCATCTCCAACCGGCTGGAGATGGTCAGCCGCCGCTCGGATACTTCCGCCATCGCCTCGATCGCGTTGCGCATCAGGTTGATCAGCACCTGCTGGATCTGGATGCGGTCGACCAGCACCGGCCCGGCGGCGGGATCGAACAGGAACTCCGCGACGACGCCCTTCTCGCGCGCGCCGATCAGCGCCAGCTTGCAGGCCTCGTCGACCAGATCGGGGATGTGCTCGACGCTCTTCTCCACCTCGCCGCGCGCAACGAATTCGCGCAGTCGCCGGACGATCGTACCGGCCCGCAGCGCCTCCTGCGCGGTATCGTCGAGCGCCTCGCGGATCATCGGCAGGTCTTGCGCGTCGCCCGCGTCGAGCAGGTTCAATACGCCGCGCACATAGTTCACCACCGCGGTGATCGGCTGGTTGAGCTCGTGCGCCAGCGTCGACGCCATGGTGCCCATCGCGCTCACCCGCGCGGCGTGGATCAGGCCGGAACGCAGTTCCTCGATCCGCTGCTCGGCGCGCTGCTTGTCGCTCAAATCGCGGATGAAGCCGGTGAAGACCCGCTCGCCCTCGGTCATCGCCTCGCCGACCGACAGCTCGATCGGGAAGGTCGATCCGTCGCGCCGCCGACCGGTGACGGTGCGGCCGGTGCCGATGATCCGGCGCTCGCCGGTTTCCAGATAGCGGCGGATATAGCCGTCGTGCCGCGCCCCGTCCCCTACCGGCATCAGCAGGCTGACGTTGGCGCCGACCACCTCGTCCTCGGCATAGCCGAACATCCGCTCGGCGGCGGCGCTGAACGAGACGATGTTGCCGCGCTCGTCGATGATCACCATCGCGTCGAGCACCGTCGCCAGGATCGAGCGGAGATGGTTGGCGGCGGCGGTGGCCTGGCGCTCGCTGGCGCGCTGCTCGGTGATGTCGCGGATCACCTTGCCGAAGCCGCGCAACCGCCCGTCGGGGCCGCGCAACGGGGTGATCAGCACCTGGGCGAGGAACTCGCTGCCGTCCTTGCGCAGGCGCCAGTCCTCTTCCTCCAGCTTGCCGTCGCGCAGCGCCGCGTCGAGATCGGCGCGCGGCTTGCCCGCCGCCACCGCCGAGGCCGGGTAGAACAGACCCATGTCGCGGCCGAGCACCTCGTCCTCGCGCCAGCCCTTCAGCCGCTCCGCGCCCTCGTTCCAGAAGGAGACGCGCCCCCTGGGATCGACGGTGTAGATCGCATAGCCGACCGCGCCGTCGATCAGCAGGTTGAGCTCCGCGGCCAGTTCGTCGGCACGATCGGCCCGCCTCCGCGCATCGGCCTCTTCGGCGCGGAGGCGGCGGCGCAGCGCGCGGCTGTAGGATGCGAGCAGCAGGATCGCCGCGGCCCAGGCGAACAGCACGCCGACCAGCACATAGCGCTCGCCGCGCGAGACGAGCGGCGCCAGCGCCAGCCCGGAGACGAGCAGGAGCAGCGTCGCCATCGCCTCGGGGATGCGCCGCCGCAGCCGGTCGCCCAGCGTCACAGGCGCCGGCATGTCGAACTGCGGCAGCGGGAAGTTCATCGGGCGAGCGCGCCGAGCAGCTCCAGTCGGCCGACCGGCTTCTTCACCACATGCGCGAACCCGGCGGCACGGGCTTCGTCATCGAGATCGGCGTGGCTCTGCCCGATCAGGATCGCCCGCCCCTTCCAGCCGCGCAGGGCCAGCTGCCGAAGCAGGTGGATGGCATCGCCGTCGGACAGCTCGCGCGCGATCAGCAGCGTGCGGATCTGGTCGAGCGTCGCTTCCGCCATCGCCGCGGCGGCGGAAGCGAAGGCGCGCACCTCCATCCCGCAGCCTTGGAGCAGCAATTGCAGCGCGCGGCGCGACTCGTCCTGCGAATCGACCAGCAGCACGCGCTCGCGCGGGGCGCGGCTCGGCATGGGGACGCCTTCCTTCATGCGCGCACCTCGCGCGGTACAAGGAGGGAAGAAGGGCAGACGCTAGAACGCATGCCGCCAAAATATGTGGCCCGCATCTGCAGCGTCATGCGGATAGCTACGTATTGGCGCTCGGGTGTTTGTTGGTCGCCTTCCGGCTCGGTGCGAATAGCGTTCCTCGGCCCAGGGATCGCCGCGCAGGTGATAGCCGTTCACTTCCCAGAAGCCCGGCCGGTCGCGCCCGATCACCTCGATGCGCGCGATCCACTTGGCGCTCTTCCAGAAATAGAGATGCGGCACCACCAGCCGCGCCGGGCCGCCATGGTCGCGGTGAAGCGGCTTGCCCTCCCAGCGATGTGCGATCAACGCGTCGGGCGCGGCGAAATCGGCAAGCAGCAGGTTTGTGGTATAGCCGTCATAGCCGTGGAGCATCACCGCCTCGGCCTCGTCGCGCGGCTCGACCATGGCGAGCAGCCGCTGGGTGGCGACGCCCGCCCAGCGATTGTCGTAGCGCGACCAGCTGGTGACGCAGTGGATGTCACTCACCCGCTCGTCGGTGGCCAGCGCCTCGAAGGCGGGCCAGTCGAGCGTCAGCGGCCGGGCGACCATGCCGTCGATGGTGAGCCGCCAGCGCTCGGGCCGCACCTCGGGCTGGCGGCCGAGATCGAGCACCGGCCAGTTGGTGACGAGATGCTGGCCGGGCGGCAGCCGCTCGGCTTCGGGCCGCGACGTGCGGCCGGTGAGGAACTTGCCCGCCTCGGCCCAGGCGCGCTTCGAGCGGGTGAGCTTGCTGTCCTCGTCCATCGGGGCTCCCTCATCAGGCCGGCTTCCGCTCGCCGGCGATGGTCGGCAATAGCTCGGACACGGTCGGGTGGATATGCATCGCGTGCGCCAGGTCCGTGGCTGTCCCCTGCTTCACCATCAGGTCGAGCACGCCGTGGATCGCCTCGTCGCCGCTGGTGCCGAGGATCGCGCCGCCGAGGATGCGGCCGCTGTCCGCATCGGTGACGAGCTTCATGAAGCCGAGCGATTCGTCCTTCTCCACCGCGCGGCCCACCCGGGTCATCGGCCGCTTGCCGACCTCGATGCGGTGGCCGGACTTCTTCGCTTCCGCCTCGCCCATGCCGACGCGGCCGAGCGGCGGATCGATATAGAGTGCATAGGCGGGAATGCGGTCGGTAACCTTGCGGTCGGCACCGTCGAGAAGATTGTCGGCGACGATCTCGAAATCGTTATAGGCCGTGTGGGTGAAGGCGCCGCGGCCGTTGCAGTCGCCCATCGCCCAGATGTGCGCGACATTGGTGCGGAGATAGTCGTCGACCTGGACATAGCCGCGTGCGTCGGTCTGCACCCCGGCCGCGTCCAGCCCGAGATCGTCCGTATTGGGGGTCCGGCCGACCGCCAACAGCACATGGCTGCCGAGCACTTCGGGGCTGCCCTCCTCGCAATCGACGCCGACCAGCACGTCCTGGCCCTGCGCCGCGAAGCGGATGCACTCCGCCCCGGTGCGGATCGCGATGCCTTCGGCTTCCAGGATGTCGCGCACCGCGTCGGAGATTTCGGGATCCTCGCGGCCGATCAGCTTGGGGCCCTTCTCAACGATGGTGACCTCGGCACCGAAGCGGCGGAACATCTGGCCGAACTCCAGCCCGATATAGCTGCCGCCGACCACCACCAGGTGGCGCGGCACCGCATCGAGCTTGAGTATGGTGCTGTTGGTGAGGAACGGCACCTCCTCCACCCCCGGCATGTCGGGCACCAGCGCCCGGCCACCGACGTTGAGGAAGATTCGGTCTGCCTCCAGAACCTCTTCGCCCACCCGCACCCGATGCGGCGCTTCGAACGTCGCATGGCCGAAGAACAGGGTGCAATGCGCCATCCCGTCGATCCAGCTCCGGAGCGACGCGCGCGAGTCGGCGGAGATCTTGTCGGACCGAGCGCGGACCTTCGCGAAGTCGACGCCCACCTCTCCGCCGATCGTCACGCCGAAGTCTGCGGCCCGCCGCGCCATGTGTGCGGCGTAGGCGCTGGCCACCAGCGTCTTGGTGGGCTTGCAGCCGGTGTTGACGCAGGTGCCGCCAAGCAGGTGCCGCTCGACCAGGGCCACGGACATGCCCGCATCGCTCAGCCGGCCGGCGAGCGGCGTCCCCGCCTGTCCCGCGCCGATGACGATCGCGTCGAACCTGCGGCTCACAGCGATGCCACGGCGAACGCGCCGATACCGATCGCCGTCAGATCTTCGATCAGCGCGGCCGGCAGATCGGTACCGAACGCCCGGGATAGCGCCATCCGCGCCGCATGGCCGCCGAAGGTGCCGATCACCGCGCCCGCCACGCCGGCGGCGAGGCACAGGGGGAGCGAACTCGCCGCCAGCCCGATCGCCGCACCGCACAGCGCGCCCGACAGCAGCCGACCGATGAAGCCAGGCGGCGCCTTTCGGCTCGGCGTGGTCGGCAGCTTGTCCGCGATGTATTCACCGATTGCGAGCAGCGTGAAGATCCACGGGGTACCCCACCAGCCCAGCCAGCCGAGCCAGGTCCCGCCGAGCGGCAGCCAGCCGGCATAGGCAGCCCAGGATATCGCCATCGGCGCGGTCATCGACCGCATGCCGGAAGTGACTCCAATCAGCAGCGCAAGAACGAGGGGCGGCATCGGCAGGTCTCCCATTAGCAGGCGGATGGAACGCCTTTCCGCGCATCCGCGCAACTGCACTTCCGTATGCCCCCGCCGCCAACGAAACGCACCGCCACGGGTTGCAAGCCGCCACCGATTGACCGATCAGGCGCCCCAACCAAGCCCTACAGGAGAACCCGGCCATGAAGACCCGCGCCGCCGTCGCCTTCGAAGCGAAGAAGCCGCTGGAGATCGTCGAACTCGATCTGGAAGGCCCCAAGGCGGGCGAAGTGCTGGTCGAGATCATGGCCACCGGCCTGTGCCACACCGATGCCTACACGCTGGACGGCCTCGATTCGGAAGGCCTGTTCCCCTCGGTGCTCGGCCATGAAGGCGCCGGCATCGTCCGCGAGGTGGGCGCCGGCGTCGCCAGCGTGAAGCCCGGCGATCACGTGATCCCGCTCTACACGCCCGAATGCCGCCAGTGTAAGTCGTGCCTCTCGGGCAAGACCAACCTGTGCACCGCGATCCGCGCCACCCAGGGCAAGGGGCTGATGCCCGACGGCACCACCCGCTTCAGCTACAAGGGCCAGCCGATCTTCCATTACATGGGCTGCTCGACCTTCTCGAACTTCACCGTGCTGCCCGAGATCGCCGTGGCGAAGATCCGCGAGGACGCGCCCTTCCAGACCAGCTGCTATATCGGCTGCGGCGTCACCACCGGCGTCGGCGCGGTGGTCAACACCGCCAAGGTGCAGGTGGGCGAGACGGTCGTAGTGTTCGGCCTGGGCGGGATCGGCCTCAACGTGATCCAGGGTGCCCGGCTGGCGGGTGCGGGCCAGATCATCGGCATCGACGTCAACCCGGACCGCGAGGCATGGGGCCGCAAGTTCGGCATGACCCATTTCCTCAACACGCGTGGCATGTCGCGCGAGCAGATCGTCGCCAAGGTGGTCGAGCTGACCGACGGCGGCGCCGACTATAGCTTCGACGCGACCGGCAACACCGAGGTGATGCGCACCGCGCTCGAATGCTGCCATCGCGGCTGGGGCGAATCTATCATCATCGGCGTCGCCGAGGCGGGCAAGGAGATCAGCACCCGCCCGTTCCAGCTGGTCACCGGCCGCGTCTGGAAGGGCACCGCGTTCGGCGGCGCCAAGGGCCGGACCGACGTGCCGAAGATCGTCGACTGGTACATGAACGGCAAGATCGCCATCGACCCGATGATCACCCATGTCCTGACGCTGGAAGAGATCAACAAGGGCTTCGACCTGATGCATGCGGGCGAGAGCATCCGCAGCGTCGTCGTCTACTGAGAAAAGGAGAGGAAACGATGTTCAGTCACGTGATGCTCGGCGCCAATGATATCGAGGCGTCCAAGGCCTTCTATGACGCGGCGCTGGGTGCGCTGGGGATCGGCCCCGGCCGCATGGATCCCAAGGGCCGCGTCATCTACCTGCACGATGGCGGCCTGTTCATGCTGACCAAGCCGATCGACGGCGAGCCGGCCTGCCATGCCAATGGCGGCACGCTGGGATTCCGGGCCGCGACCACCGAAGCGGCCGACGCCTGGCATGCCGCCGGCGCGGCGCATGGCGGCACCCCGATCGAAAGCGCGCCGGGCTGGCGCGAAGGCAGCTTCGGCAAGATCTATCTCGCCTATCTGCGCGATCCCGCCGGCAACAAGATCTGCGCCCTGCATCGCCCGGCAGCCTGAAGCGGCGGGCATGTCGACCTGGATCCTCACGCTCACTTGCACCGATCGCGTCGGCATCGTCGCCGGCGTGACCGGCTTCCTGGCCGAGCGCGACGGGTTCATCCTCGACAGCCAGCAATATGCCGATCTCGAGACGGGGCGCTTCTTCCTGCGCCTCGTCTTCCAGGCTGGCGGCCCGCGCTTCCCCGACGGCGAGACCCTGCGGACCGCGTTCGCGCCGATCGCCGCACAGCTGGCGCTCGACTGGTCGCTGACGCCCGGCGACGCCCGGCCGCGCATGGTGGTGGCGGTATCGAAGGGCTCGCACTGCCTCGCCGACCTGCTCCACCGCCGCGCGAGCAACGCGCTGGCTGCCGAGATCGTCGCGGTCGTCTCCAACCATGATGCGTTGCGCGGGCTCGCCGAATGGCACGGCGTGCCGTTCCACCATCTTCCCGTCAGCGAGGCCAACCGGCCCGAGCAGGAAGCCGCCATCCTCGCGCTGATGGCCGAGGCGCGCGCCGACTATCTGGTGCTCGCCCGCTACATGCAGGTGCTGTCGCCCGCGCTCACCGCGGCGCTGGCCGGCCGCTGCATCAACATCCATCACAGCTTCCTGCCCGGCTTCAAGGGCGCCCAGCCCTATCACCGCGCCCATGCGCGCGGCGTGAAACTGATCGGCGCCACCGCGCATTTCGTCACCTCGGACCTCGACGAAGGACCGATCCTCGAACAGGCGGTCGAGCGCGTCGATCACCGCGCGACGGTGGACGACCTGATCCGCATCGGCCGCGACATCGAAGCCCAGGTCCTCGCCCGCGCCGTGCATGCGGTGGGCGAGCACCGGGTATTCCTCAACCAGGGCAAGACGGTGGTGTTTCAATGAGCTTCGAGACGGTTTCCACGAACAAGGCGTTCGGCGGCGTGCAGGGCGTGTACCGCCATGCCTCGTCCGCTACGGGCACGCCGATGACCTTCTCGGTCTATGTGCCGCCGCATGAAGACGGCGCGAAGCTGCCGGTGCTCTGGTATCTCTCGGGCCTTACCTGTACCCACGCCAACGTGACGGAGAAGGGCGAGTATCGCCGCGCCTGCGCCGAAGCTGGGGTAATCTTCGTGGCACCCGACACAAGCCCGCGCGGCGAGGGCGTGATCGACGTACCCGACTATGATTTCGGCCAGGGCGCCGGCTTCTATGTCGATGCGACCCAGGCGCCGTGGTCCGAACATTTCCACATGCGTAGCTATCTCGAGGACGAGTTGCCCGCGCTGCTCGCGGCCGAGTTCCCGATGGCCGACATGGGCCGCCAGGGCATCACCGGCCATTCGATGGGCGGGCACGGCGCGCTCACCATCGGACTGCGCAATCCCGAGCGCTTCCGCAGCGTCTCGGCCTTCGCGCCGATCGTGGCACCCGCGCAGGTGCCGTGGGGACAAAAGGCGCTGGGCGGCTATCTTGGCGACGATCCCGCGGCATGGCGCACCCATGACGCCGTCGCGCTGATCGAGGACGGCGCGCGCCTGCCCGAGCTGCTGGTCGACCAGGGCGATGCCGACAACTTCCTCGCCGAACAGCTCCGCCCGCAGCTTTTGGCCGATGCCTGCGCCGCCGCCGGCATTCCGCTCACGCTGCGGCTCCAGCCCGGCTATGACCACAGCTATTATTTCGTCTCCACCTTCCTCGCCGAGCATGTCGCCTGGCATGCCGCGCGACTGAAAGCGTGATATAAGACCAGCACACCGCCGCGGCACGATGCTGCGCCGGTTCATTCGGGGGAGTTTTCCGGCGTGAAGTTGAAGTCGCTGTTCGCCGTCGCCGCCGCGCCGCTCGCGCTGCTGTTCAGCCCGCTGGCCTTCGGCCAGGCGGCGCCGGCCGCCGCCCCAGCCGCGCAGACCCGCCCGGCCGATCCGGCGCTCTGGGTAGTCAAGGATGCCGACACCACCATCTATCTGTTCGGCACCGTTCATGTGCTCAAGCCCGGGCTCAGCTGGTTCGATTCGGCGGTGAAGACGGCGTTCGACAAGAGCGACACGCTGGTGCTCGAGCTGGTCGAGCCCGATCCCGCGACGATGCAGGGGCTGCTCGCCGGAATGGCGCTGGCCCCGCCGGGTTCGAAGCCGATCGCCGACCAGCTCCCCCCCGACAAGCGCGACGCCTATCTGAAGGCGATGGGCGATATCGGCGTGCCGCCGGCGGCGTTCGACATGCTCCAGCCCTGGGTGGCGGGCATCACGCTCAGCGTCGCCGGGCTGCCCAAGCTCGGCTATGATCCGGCGAGCGGCGCGGAGAAGGTGCTGACCGCAGCGGCGAAGGAAAGCGGCAAGCCGGTGATCGGGCTCGAGACCGCCGAACAGCAGCTCGGCTATTTCGCGACGATGCCCGCTGCGTTGCAGCTCGCCTTCCTCACCTCTGCGGTGGACGACTATCCCCGGCTCGGCACCGAGCTGGGCAAGATGATCGATCAATGGGCCGCCGGCGATCCCGAGGCGCTGGGGGCGACGATGAACGAAGGCATGCGCGACACCCCCGAGCTCGCGCGGATCCTGCTGACCGAGCGCAATGCGCGCTGGGCGAAATGGATCGAGACACGGCTCAAAACGCCCGGAACGGTGTTCTTGGCGGTAGGTGCCGGCCATCTCGCCGGCAACGACAGTGTCCAGGCGTTCCTCGCCAGGGATCGGGTGACGGCGGAGCGCATCCGCTACTGACGATTCCGGCGGGGTGCGTTTCCCCTTCCGGTGCGGCCGCGTGTCGCATCCCTTTCGGAGCAATTCGCATGGCATCGAATCCCCGTCCCCTGATCGGCCTGCTCGCGGGCGTCGCCGCCGGCTTGGTCGCCTCGGCCGCCATGGCCGCGTTCCAGAACCAGGCGAGCAAGCTGATCCCCAAGGAGGACCAGAGCGACGGCGATCCGGCGACGGTGAAGGCCGCCGACGTGGTGGTCGAGGCGACCACCGGCGACAAGGTGCCCGAGAAGTATCGCGAGGCCTCGGGCCAGGCGGTGCACTATATCGTCGGCGGCGTGCTGGGCGGCATCTACGGGCTGATCACCGAGTATCGCCCGGAAGCCGCCTCGGGCTTCGGCGGCGCATACGGGGTGGTCACCTCGGCGCTGCTCGACGAGGGCGCGGTGCCGGCGCTGGGTCTCGGCAGCGGGCCGAGCGAGACGCCGGCCTCGATCCATGCGTTCGGCGCGGCGTCGCACCTGGTCTACGGCGTGGTGCTGGAAGGCGTGCGGCGGATCATCGCCGGCGCGCGGTAAGCGCCTCTTCCCCACGAGCCCTCATCCCCGCGCAGGCGGGGATCCATTGGGGTCGCCCGATCGGCTCTTGCCGCGAGCGCACAGGCGAATGGATCCCCCCTCCGCGGGGATGACGGGGAGTAGGAAGTGGCCGCAGTCCTGGCCTTCGCCCCCAACCGCCTTGCGCGAACCCCTTATTGCTATACCCTCCCGGGTCGCGGACGAGACCGGACACACCCGGCGTGCGCCGCGACCCGCAATTGCAGGGGAGGATGTCACTCTATGACGATCGTCTATTTCGCCATCGTTTGCGGCCTGATCGCCGTGGCCTATGGCTTCATCACCAGCCAGCAGGTGCTGCGCGCACCCGCCGGCAACGCCAAGATGCAGGATATCGCCGCCGCGATCCAGGAAGGCGCCAAGGCCTATCTGACGCGGCAATATACCGCCATCGCCGTGGTCGGCGTCGTGGTAGGTGTCGTGCTGCTCCTCACGCTGGGGATCATCCCCACCGTCGGTTTCCTGATCGGCGCGATCCTGTCCGGCGTGGCCGGCTTCGTCGGCATGAACATCTCGGTGCGCGCCAACGTCCGCACCGCCGAGGCGGCACGCGGCAGCCTGCAGGGCGGGCTCACCCTCGCCTTCCGCTCGGGCGCGATCACCGGCATGCTGGTGGCGGGCCTCGGCCTGCTCTCGATCGCGGTGCTGTTCTGGTATCTGGTCGAGGTGGCGCATCATGCACCGGGCGATCGCATCGTCGTGCTCACCCTTTCCACGCTCGCCTTCGGCGCCTCGCTGATCTCGATCTTCGCGCGGCTGGGCGGCGGTATCTTCACCAAGGCCGCGGACGTCGGCGCCGATCTCGTCGGCAAGGTCGAAGCGGGCATCCCCGAGGATGACCCCCGCAACCCGGCCGTGATTGCGGATAACGTCGGCGACAATGTCGGCGACTGCGCCGGCATGGCCGCCGATCTGTTCGAGACCTATGTCGTCACGCTCGGCCTCACCATGGTGACGATCGCGCTGCTGATGCGCGGCATCGATGCGGCGCTGCTCACCCGGCTGATGGCGCTGCCGCTGCTGGTCGGCGGCGTTTGCATCCTCACCTCGATCCTCGGCACCTATATGGTTCGCCTGGGCGCCAACCAGTCGATCATGGGCGCGCTCTACAAGGGCTTCTGGACCACCGTTATCCTCGCGGTGCCGGCGATCTACGGCGTCACCCACTATGTCCTGGGCGGCCGGATGCAGGACTCGATCGCCTCGCTCGGCGATCCCTCGGCGCTGCTCGACGGCAGCACGCTCTCCGCCGATTCCGTGGCCGCCGCCGCGGCGATGCCGACCGTCACCGGCATGGGGCTGTTCTGGTGCATGATGATCGGCCTGGCCGTCACCGGCCTGCTCGTATGGATCACCGAATATTACACCGGCACCAACTTCCGCCCGGTGAGATCGATCGCCAAGGCCTCGGTGACCGGCCATGGCACCAACGTCATCCAGGGCCTCGCGATCAGCCTCGAATCGACCGCGCTGCCGACGCTGGTGATCGTCGTCGCGGTGATCGCGACCTATCAGATCGCGGGCATCCTCGGCGTGGCCTTCGCAGCGACGTCGCTGCTGGCGCTGGCGGGCATGGTGGTCGCGCTCGACGCCTATGGTCCGGTGACCGACAATGCCGGCGGCATCGCCGAGATGGCAGGCCTCGACGAAGAGGTTCGCCACAAGACCGACGCGCTCGATGCGGTGGGCAACACCACCAAGGCGGTGACCAAGGGCTATGCGATCGGCTCGGCGGCGCTCGCGGCACTGGTGCTGTTCGGCGCCTACACGACGGATCTCGACCATTATCGCGACGCGCTGGGGCTGACCGGGCCGGTCAACTTCTCGCTGTCCAACCCGTATATCATCGTCGGCCTGCTGCTCGGCGCGCTGCTCCCCTATCTGTTCGGCGCGTTCGGCATGACCGCGGTCGGCCGCGCGGCGGGATCGGTGGTGGAGGATGTCCGCGCACAGTTCCGCGACAATCCGGGCATCATGGCGGGCACCAGCCGGCCCAATTATGCGCGCACGGTGGACATCGTCACCAAGGCGGCGATCCGCGAGATGATCATCCCCTCGCTGCTGCCGGTGCTCAGCCCGATCATCGTCTATTTCCTGATCGCCGCGGTGGCGGGCAAGGAACAGGGCTTCGCCACGGTGGGCGCGATGCTGCTCGGCGTGATCGTCTCAGGGCTCTTCGTCGCCATCTCGATGACCAGCGGCGGCGGCGCCTGGGACAATGCGAAAAAGTACATCGAGGACGGCAATTACGGCGGCAAGGGCAGCGATGCCCACAAGGCCGCGGTGACCGGCGACACGGTGGGCGATCCGTACAAGGATACGGCAGGCCCCGCGGTGAACCCGATGATCAAGATCACCAACATCGTCGCGCTGCTGCTGCTGGCGGCGCTGGCCGGCGGCGGCACGCACTAAGAGCACAAATCCTCCCCCAGCTTGCTGGGGGAGGGGGACCATTGGCGCAGCCAATGGTGGAGGGGCCGCGCCGCCAGGCGCGGGGTACCGAGCGGTGAGGCACCCGCCGCTATCGCGGCGGCCCCTCCACCCCCGCCTTCGGCGGCGGTCCCCCTCCCCTGCTGGGCAGGGGAGGATCTTCCCGCATCTCGCCTTCCCGCCCCCACCTCCCCACATCCCACACAAAGACGCGCGCCCATCCCGCGCCGCCTTCCCTTTTTCCTTCCAGCGCTGTAAGGGCGACGCACTTTTACGCGCGCTAATCCCTGAGAGGCATTTTTTGGCCAAAGAAGAACTGCTTGAAATGCGTGGACAGGTTGTGGAGCTTCTCCCCAACGCCATGTTCCGCGTCCGGCTCGAGAACGACCATGAGATTCTCGGCCACACCGCCGGCAAGATGCGCAAGAACCGCATCCGCGTGCTGGTGGGCGACGAGGTGCTCGTCGAGCTGACGCCCTACGACCTGACCAAGGGCCGCATCACCTATCGCTTCAAGTAAGCAGGCGCGGCCCATGCGGCTCGTGCTCGCTTCCACTTCGCCGCGACGGCTCGATCTGCTCACCCGGATCGGCGCCGTGCCCGATCGCGTTGCCGCCCCGGACGTGGACGAGGATGTCCGCCCCGGCGAGCTGCCGCGACCCTATGTGCTGCGCGTCGCCACCGCCAAGGCGCATGCGGTGACGCGTGCCGACGACGAGATCGTCCTCGCCGGCGACACCAGCATCGCCGTCGGCCGCCGCATCCTCGGCAAACCCGAAGACGAGGCCGATCTGCGCCGCATGCTCGCGCTGCTCTCCGGCCGCCGCCACCATTGCCTCTCTGCGATCTGCGTGATCGGCCCGGACGGCAAGGCCCGCACGCGCGTTGCCGACACCGTGGTCGCGTTCAAGCGCCTGAGCGATGCCGATATCGACTGGTACGTCGCCAGCGGCGAAGGCATGGGCAAGGCGGGCGGCTATGCCATCCAGGGCAAGGCCGAGGCGTTCGTGCGCTTCCTCTCCGGCAGCCATTCGGGCGTGGTCGGCCTGCCGGTGTTCGAGGCCCGCGCGCTGCTGGCCGGCGCCGGCTACCCCCTTGGCTGAGTGGCTGTACGAGGCGGGGATCGGCGAGAACCGCGCCGCCCTCGTTTCGCGCGGGGTGATCTGGAAGGCAAGGATCGAACTGGCGGGCACCCGCCCCCAGGTCGGCGCGATCTGCGCGGCAAGGCTCGCCGACAAGTCCACCGGCAAGGTGACGCTCGACCAGGGCGGCGAGGCGCTGTGCGATCCGCTCCCCAAGGGCATCACGCAAGGCGCGCCGCTCAAGGTGAAGATCGTCCGCGAGGCGATCCCCGAACCCGGCCGCGCCAAGCTCCCCAAGGCCGTTCCCGTCCCCCCTGAAGCTCCCTTGGGCTACGGCCCGGATCTGCTCGCCCGCATCACCGCCAGCGACCATCCGGTGCGTATGCTCCGCCCCCACGAGGCGGATGCGCTGGAAGAGGCTGGCTGGTCGGAACTGCTCGACGAAGCCTATAGTGGCGAGATCGCCTTTCCCGGCGGCGCGCTGCGCATGTCCCCGACCCCCGCCATGACCTTGTTCGACATAGACGGCGCGGGCCCGCTCGAGCCGCTGTCGATCGCCGCTGCCCACGCCGTCGCCCGCGCGATCGAGCGGTTCGGCATCGGCGGCTCGATCGGCATCGACTTCCCCACGCTGAGCAGCAAGGCCGCGCGCAACGCCGTTGCCGAGGCGATCGACGCCGCCCTGCCCCAGCCCTTCGAGCGCACAGCGGTGAACGGCTTCGGCTTCCTCCAGATCGTCCGCCGCCGCACCCGCCCGTCGCTGCCCGAGCTGCTCCACGCCGATCCGGTCGGCGCCGCCACCCGCGCCGAGCTGCGCCGGCTGGAACGCCTTCCCCCGCCGGTGCCGGCCACCCATATGGTGGATGCCCGAATCGCCCGCCGCCTGGCGCGCGAGCCCGACTGGACCGAGACGCTGGCCCGCCGCATGGGCGGCACGGTCCAGTTCGTGACCCCCAAGGAGTGACCCGCATGCCCCGCGACGCCTGCCCGATCTGCGGCAAGCCCACCGCCCAGGACTTCAAGCCCTTCTGCAGCCGTGGCTGCAAGGATCGCGACCTGCTGCAATGGCTGGGCGAGGGCTACCGCGTGCCCGGCGAGCCGGCGCAAACAAATGTGCAATCGGGGCTGGACAGCCACGAATTCCCCGACTAACAGGCGCGCTCCCCGGCGGTTCCGCCGGTGTGCCCGGGTAGCTCAGTTGGTAGAGCATGCGACTGAAAATCGCAGTGTCGGCGGTTCGACTCCGTCCCCGGGCACCATTCACCTTGATCGCACCCGTTAAGGGTCACCGATTCCCCGTTAAGGCGGTCACAGACGCTATTAAGGCGGGCATTTTCTCAAGGCATGACCCGCAGGCACAAAAAAAGGCGCGTCATTCGACGCGCCTCGGGCATAGCTCTGTCTTTCTGCTCAGCCTAGTGCATAGTGTCTTTCGCCACTTGAGATTGGCTTACATTTCTCGGCCGTAGAGTCGCCAGGGTCTCGCCCATGGCAGCCGCCATTCTTCCAGCGGGGCGCTAAACTGGACAGTCGTGCGATTTTCGTAGGTGTCGACACTGACGGCCTCAACTCGGCAGCGCGCCCGTTTGAATAAGCCGATCCCAAAAATTGTGTGGAGAGGCTTGCCCAACCAGTTGGTCGCTGCGTCAGGAGACGAGGCCTTGGAGTGAATCAGCTGGCCGCCCTCGTCCGACGTTTCGATCAACAGCGACCCGATCTTAAACCGCAAGTGCGCCGATCGCTTCGTTAGCCGCAGCGTTCGCCAACCACCAGCCTCCCGCTTGCTCCGCCTCGCGTTTGAAAGGCGGATCGCTTGCTCGACTTCTGCAACCCGCGGCCAAGCAGCTGGAGGCTTCATTGCCCAAGCAGCCTCCTCGATCTCGTCGGCTGTGCACCCTTCTAAAAGGAGCGGCGATGCCAAGCAGACGCTTCTGCCCATATGTGCTCGAAACAAGCGGGCTCGGCGATCTTCCAAATCGAGCTTGATACGATGCAGGTCTGCTCGCAGCTCAGCGTCTACACTGTGCCGACGCTTGCGACGGGGCGCATGTTCAGCGCTCATGCGGCGACGCCTCCAAGCAGATCTTCATTCAGTAAGTGATTCCCGTCCACGCTGAAGACTGAGTGGTGCTCGTGCTCTAGGTCCAGGTAGAAGCCGTAGAGACGCTTCCACCGGATCACGGCGAGCGCCGCATTGAGCATGTTCAGATCGGCGACTTGGGTGCTCGTAGAATATGGATCATCCTCAACCATGCCCGCCAGCGGAATGCGAGACCGCATCGGCAACTTGCTGCGCACCGCCGGCGTGCTGGTTGTGACACGCAGCGTGCCGACAAGACCCCGATCTGTCAGATGAAGGCCCATGCCGACATCGATGAAGCTCATGTCGCGTCGCTCGAGCTCTTCGACGATCAACTTACGAGACACAGGCGAATCGACGCACACGAAAGCAAAGTCGAGATGATCGAGGAGGTCGACATTCCCAGCTCCTAGCCGCAGCGGATGCGCGATAATGCCGTTGTGCATCCGGCTATACGCCGCCTTGAGATACGCCACCTTGGTCGGTCGCGCCTGCAGCTCCTCAACGGAGGCCGCACCGGGTGCTCTGAAGGCGTTGTGCTGCTCGAATCGATCATCGTCGACCAGGTGGATTCTGGCGACCGGGGTCTTTGCCAATTGATCGAGCACGTATGCCCCGGTTCCTCCTAGCCCAATGATGCCCACGTTCAGGCCAGCGATCCGATCGTTGAACGCGCCGATGCTGTTCCTGGCGCTGGCCGTGTCCACGTAAGCGAAACAGCTATGTTTCGGGGGAGCCCTAACCACGTGATGCACCCGAGCGGTTATTGACGGATCGAAAGCCTGTGCGTGTGCCGTAAGCTGCGCGATGAAGGTCGTCATCTTCTCATAGAAGTCGCGGAACTCTCCCGACACGGGAAGGCTGCAAAGGTAGCGGTCGGCCCGCAAGCCAGCACCAAGATCGACCTCGTCGCGCGGATGACTCATTGCGATCAGCTCGCGGCCTCCCGAGTCGCACGGTGCGCCGCCGCTGAACCAAACGAAGTGGTCTGTGGGCGCGATTGTGCGGTCCCCCGCCAGATCCAGGCGCGATATCAGCGTGCCTCGCCGCACGCGCCGTGTCTCAGTGACATACGGCACGTCGCGAATGATCAGATGCCCACCGACGATCTCCACCGCGTAGCCCTCGTCCGAGAGCCGCTTCAGATCGGGGTTACGACTTATCAGTTGCTGTGACATGGAATATGGTCCCTGAAGTGATTGCAACGCGCTGTGAGGGCACAAGAGAGCCTTCAGGGTGATCGGGAGGCCCCCGCCGATAGGTCACGGTAAACAATCGCGACGGCGCCTGCGGCACGCGCGGAAATGCCGCTGAGACCAAATCCTCAAACGACACATGTCGGCTGGGCAGATTACGCGGCCGCCCGTTGACCACGGCCGGGACGCTGCTTCGCGTCTCAACACCAGGCTGCGGCCGCCTGGAGAAGATTTGCGGCGTTTCCTCTTGGGTCAGATCGATCTCGTCGGAATCGATGATGACGAATGTGTCGAACATCCGCTGCAGCAATTCCGTTCCTTCTGGGAGCCCGGCGATTTCGCAAATGTCGGCAGTACTAATGCTCGCTGCACCCCATTCCCACGCGCGTCGATCGACGGTGAGGCGCCGGATCTGGCTAGCTCGGTGTAGGCGAAACGTCGGAACAGCGGGCCCGCAAACAATAATTCCCGTGGGTGCTACAAAACGAGCTTCACCGCTGTCTGTGCGAAACAACGCGTCGCGGCGCTCCGGCTCAGCACCGCAAAGCGCAAGAATTTCACGAACCGTGACCTGTTCCTGCGACACGTCGACTCGGCGCGTATCTACTTCAACGACGAAAGTAGGCATGCATTTTCTCCTCGGGAATTTTCAGATGAGCTGGGGGAGACACCGAGCACGCGCGCCATCCCGCGATAAATCTCTGCGACAGTGGTTATGGGAAAGATGATATTCGCCCGCCTAAGCGCCTCTGTGGCCGTGGCAGCGGTCAAATCTTCGATGCCGTGATCGACCGCCACTTCAGCAAGCAGATCGATTAGGAAGAGGCTCTCGTCGGCCCCCGTCGGTCGCTCGATGACGATCTCCGTCATTCGCTTCGCAAGGCTCGGGGCTAAGGCAGTCGGCTGGTCGGCCTGGACGAGCCAGGTGACGGTGTCGAGATGGAGGATCGCACCCAAGCTTGGCTCAACCCAGCTTCCGTCCTCACCCTCACTGAGCAAGCTTGCGAGCCGTTCCTGCGCCACGTGGCCCGCCTCTTCGACGTGCGTAACCGAGACAACAGGATTGGCGCATCGGGAGATCGCAATCGCTAGAAGGGGTGAGATTGGCTGAAAAACATCCGGTCGGACGGAAGGCGCCCGAACCAAGTCCCTCGCGTCCAACTCAACGTGCGGAACACCCGCCGCCAGAGCCAAGCGTCGTCCAAGATGCGTTCGCCCGGCACCTGGCCTTGCCGTTAGCAGTGCCGGTGGCAACCAAAACCAATCACGATCGCGCAGCCGCTGATCCGCACACCCAAGCTCGACATGACGATTTAGACCGGGCTGCCAATCCCAAGCCAAATCATCCGTGATCGAGCCGGCGTTCAGTCGGCTTCCGCCGCGAAGCTCCATAGGCTGGTCAAGACCGAGCCCAACCGGCCTGAGGGATAAGGGTTGCCCGATTGTCGTGAGGCGCCCCCTCGCGGGCGAATAGCGACTTTCGTTCAGGCTCTCCCCAATTGCGGAACAAAGCGACGAAGTGCTCGAATCTATGAGGGAAGATGTCCCGGTCATTCGCCCCTCCAGAAACGCAGAGGTCGGCGACCGCCTGTCGCTATGCCGCGGCGCTTTGCTGCCGCCTCGTCATTGCGCATACCCGCCAGGATCTCCCGCTCGAGCTGCAGGCTGCCATTCGTCATCTGGAGGCTGACAAACTCGGCGTATCGGTCGGCCTGGTGCATCAGCCAGTCTGCGACCCGGTCCCGCTCCCATCGGGCGTCAAAGCGCATCTGCCAAAAGGGCGTCTGGTCGCATCCTCGTTGAAGCCCAAGCGACGGTCGGGTTGCACGAGGACCAGACTTCCACAGCTTGATCTCGCTCTCACGCCGTTCGAGGTCAGCTTCCGCCTCCTCCATCTCCCGCCTCTCTGCCGCAGCGTCCGCGGCAGCAGCCCTGATGACTCGTCCAGCAATTTCTTTTCCAAGCCGCAACGCCATGCGGCCAAACAAGCGCAACTGCGCCTCATCGGTTTGGAGCCACGCGCACAGCGCTTCCGCATCGTCGCCCGAGCCGCACCGGTCGGTCCAGCACACCTCTTCGCTGCCATCTGACCTTCGCCGACAGATTGAGATGCTCGGAGCGTCCGGGTCGCACGTCACAGCGAAGCCGGCCACCTCACCAGTGGGCAGCACAAAATCTAACATCATTTGAGGCTCCGTTATAGGTTGACGGTATCACTCTGCACTTTATCGGCGTAACGTGACCACATTGCAAGTGGTCATTTCTACTCTGCACTTTTTTAAGGCCTTACGCCCATCGTTCGCGATTCGTGACGCGTTCAAAAAGGGGATCAGAGGCTATCGTCGAGGCGTTTGCATAGACGTGCGCGGTCAGCCATGCTTCCTCTGCGTCTCGGTCAGCGACCTCACGCCACCAAACCTTACGCTCCGCATCCCAGCGGTAGCCACGCGCGCGAAGCACATCCTTCGCGTCGAAGGGTGCCCCAAACGCGCGGACCATCCAGCTCTCCTCAAATGATCGGCTCACCAGTTGCTCAAGAACGGTGCCCCCCGAGGGAAGCTCATGCGCGAGCAGCGCAATCGTGCTGTCGACATCGTCTGAGGCCCGATGCGCTCCGTTGAAGTGGCCGATTTGCATGAGCAGGTAGCCCAGGCTTCGACCATCGAAGCCTAGCTCCCGCCAATCGACCTCGTTGCAGCTACAGGCCCAGGCGAAGCCCCTCGCAGCAGGAAGGCGTGCCTCGACACGCGGCCTGTCGAAGCTGGCATTATGCGCAACGACCAAGGAGGCGCTGCCGAGAATGCCCACGGCCGCCCTCTCGTCGATCCGCTCGCCAGCCAACATAGCGTCATTGAGACCCGTCAGCTTGGCAATTTCCCGTGAGATCGGCCGTCCCGGATCCTCTAGCCAGCACCATCGGCGACCAATGGCTGTGATCTGCCCCCTCTCGTCATATCGAAAGCGGCGCATGGCAAGCTCGATGATGACGTCTTCCACAAGGTTCAGCCCGGTGGTCTCAACGTCCACCACCACGCCCACGCCTGGCGCGATCGGTGACCCCCTGCCAGTCGGCCCCTCCTCAAGGCGGAGACGCGTAAGAATGCGACAATCTTCCGGTGCCGGCCCATTCCATGCCTCCATCATGCGGGAACCTGCGTCTTCGGCCGATCCGCAGACCTCTTCCTCAGCGAACCAGCTTTAGAAGCAGGCGAGGCGTTCGGGTCGCTGGCGCGCTTTAGCCGCAAACCGCTCATACCTTCAGGACAAGCATCAAGACCCAGCGACAGACCATGCAGCATTAGAGCCTGCAAGAACGCGTCTCTCTCCAAACAGGCCTCAATAGGCGCCTTGCCGCCAAATAGGCCCAGCGGCTTCGTCATCCACTCCATCGGGTCCAAATCGATGTCCTCGCGCTCAAAACGCAAAGCCGTCTCCGCTGCTACGAATGCTACGCGACACAATCCCCGACGGGATGTTCGGACCTCCACATCCTCCGGCTGATCCAAGCCGAGCGGATCGTCTACCACCCAGTTGGGGGACACATCGCTAGCCGTTCTGCTTATCCGCATAAGCACTCCTTACCCGCGATCGATTTGGTTTCGCGCGGGCTGGCGGGAGAGCCGCGCTTGAATCTACGTAGGATCCAACCGTTCAATGTTCAACGAACCTTGAACTTTTAATGGTAAGCAGCGCGTTCACGCTCTGGCGAACAGATCAAAGATCAATTATCTTTGAAGCATGGATCTACCAAACCTGCCCATCCTCGCTGCACTTGGACAGAGAACGCGCTGGCGGACGTTCGAGCTGCTGCTCGCGCACGGTGACCGCGGCATGTTACAAGGCGAGATTGCGAAGGCACTCGAGGTGGAGAAAAACCTGCTCTCGGTGCACCTGCGCGTCCTGAAGGAAGCTGGGCTCGTTAGCGCCGAGAAACACGGGCGCGAGATCACCTACCGTGTCACACCAGCGGGCGCACAGAAAACAGTTGAGAAGGTGCTAGACGCTATCCGCGAAAGAAAGCGCAGCTGATGCCGCAGCGAGGCTGCGACGCAGCGGACAGTCTTTGTGCCAGCGCGTAGATCAGGCCTGAGACAATTGGACCGCCGCCCAGTTGAAAGGAACATATCAAGAACATATATGTGCAGACGCTCCGGCTCTCTGAAGTGAAGTTTTGGGTGATCCGGTAATCGGATCATTTAGGAGGAAAGCCGGTGGCAAAGAACAACACGCCTGAATACGACCTTACCTTCGTCGCACCGCAGCGACGGGAGGAAGTTCTGAGGCGTATTCGAGCACTGGAGAGATACATCAACGACCCGCGCGGCGAGGTCGCTTTGGAAGGTGCCAGGGAACTTGGACTGCATCGTAGGCAATTCTACTATCTCGTGAAGGTTTGGAGAGAAAGCCGTAAACCTGAGAAGATTTTTACCGCCCGACGTGCCAAAGACCCTTATTTGAAGTCCCCTATCGAAATCCAAGACATCATTCGTCGAGCGGCCGCGGAATTGCCAACGGCCTCTCCTCGGCAGGTTTGGCTCAGGGCATCTGAGATCGCAAAAGAAGCGGGCCTGAAGATGGTTACGGAATCAACCGCTCGGCGTTTTGTCCGCATGCTTCGCAGACAGATTGATACCAACGACCCAGTCAGTTCCAGCATCGTCATCGACCAATGCGCCATCGATATCTCGACCCCAGCCACAGATGGCGGGCGCACGATGCCAATCGCAACGCTGGTCATAGATCCGGTAGCTCACCGCGTGCTGGGCTTGGCGTTATCACTGAACATTTCGCCGAAATACGTGGCGCGCGCCCTGGTCGACGCGCTATTGCAGACCGGCCCGCATACGGCCGGTCAAGAGCCCACTATTAAGCTCAACGTGACCGCAAATATCGCTTGGCGCAAGCTCAGCGAAATCTGCGTAAGTTCTGGCACAGCACTAGAAAAGCGCATAAAAAAGCAGATCATTGGAGGAGACTGGACCAGCAAACTCATCGGGCAACGTTTGGCTGACTTCCATCTTCGACCAAAAATGACGCGCTTCACGGAAAACCTGCGCCTCCCAACAAAAATCGAAATGTCGCTAGCCGAAGCAGAAGAGCTGCTTCGGGCACGGATCCATGCAGACGCTCCACATGAAAGCGCTTTCTCCTCCATGCCCGAGCTCCAGCGCATGGAGCTACTCAGAAAGCTGGCGGGGTTCGCGCTTTGAGAGCATGGCAGCCCATTCGTCCCAAGGGCCCGCCCCATCTCCTCGCTCTACGAGTCCTACCTCTTTCAGCCTCAAGAGGACACCGGCGTTCCACTTTGTCACAGCACTCCCAAACAGGGCTGACGCCTGCTCAAGCGTCAGCACCTGCTCAGTTTCGGTATCTCCCACTTGCGCGCTAGTTGGCCACTTGTCGGTTGCCCTAGGCCTAAAATGGAACCTGCCAAGCTTCCCGCCAATAGCGTTTATAACACTCCGCCCAAAACGGTAAGGTTTTTCAAAATCTACCCGCACCGGAAACGCAGATGTTTCCACCGCTCTTAGAAAGCGCAAAACATCTATCGCATTATAGCTTAGTTTTGGCAATACCACGTCCAAGACAGGCTGCCCTATACTCTCAGCTATACTTAATCGCCATTCGTGAGCCTGCACTGCACCTTGCTGAATTACCCCTTCGATTCCGCTCCCGCCTACTTCAATAAGCGCTGCACTGAGCACGAGGCCAGTTGATTTTTCGAGATATATAACGGCCAACGGCCATGCCCTGCCGTTCATCCTGGTGATAATCGGCATGTCCACAGCGACTACGTCAATGGCAAACTCTGAGCCGAAATTGTTCAAAAGCGCGTCGCTTGTTAGTCGCTGTTCCCGCGCTCTATCACGCACAAGCCGGCGGAGCGTGCCCATCGAAGCTTCGTGCTCGCCCTGCATCTTCATTGCAATTTCTCGGGCGGTGGGGAGTTTCTTGAGGTCTGAACCAATTTTTTCGAGCACGTCCTTCCGTTCGGCAGGCTTGCGAACATTCGGCTTTGCGTGAGGCACAAGGACGCTCAAGCTCCGACTGGCTAGCCATTTATCCCGAAGATCGAACAAACTCCTTCTGCTGATACCTGCCTCCGCGGCCAGAGACGCAGCCGTGCCATCCCGCGCCAGCAAGCGCAGGATCGCCTTAAGCCGCTTGACTGTGTCCTGCGCTCGCTCAGGCGACTGCAGCGCGAGTAGCGCCTCCTCTTCCTTCGGAACCCCGCCAGGCCAAACCTGCCTTAAAACCGCATCGAAATCACCTGACAGCGCGTTCATTGAGCCTTCTCGGAGTGCAGAGTAGATGAGGTGTCTTGCATTGCGCGACTTCTGGGCCTATAGTGCAGAGTAGTCCAGATGCCCCAGAAGGAGGCGGCGATGCAAGAGATACATCCTCAACCCACCTGAAACAGGCGTTGACCGTAATGGCAGCCCCAGACAGCTGCTAAAGCGATAGATTGTCCAGCCCGCGAGATCGTGCGGCTTCGCGGCAAGTCGAGCGTCAATACGCGCCGTTCTTCTGCACTCTGCTCGCTTCGTTGCGAACGGGGAAGGACGATGTGCGCCCTACGAACGAGATCAGAATGCTCAGTGGCTCCACGATTTGTGATGATGACGTCAAACACGCTCTCGCCCGCATCTGTAGCGGAGACACTTTCCTGATTGGACATGATCAGCTTCGCGCGACGCGTGCCCAAATAAGAGAAGACGCTCTGTTCGCACTCGACCTGACCACAAAGAAGGTCAGACTTCTGAAGTGGCCGCTCCTGAGCGCCTTATTCGAAGCAGGTGTCCTTTCCTTTCAAGACCCTTACGTCAGCGGCACCGCACTTTCTGGTTGCTGACAACCAAGCTTGTAATACCTTCCCTAGTGGAGTTCAGACATGCAGATTCACGTAGATCATTTTAGGTCACCAGCCGGGCAGAGAAGATCTCGGCGCGATGTCAGATTTTTAGAGACGCCCGACATTCACAATGAACCGCGCCGGGTTTGCCGGAGGCTCCAACTCCTGAGAAGGTGGAGCCTGTATGAGCAAGACGACGAACAAGTTTTCTCCTGAGGTCCGCGAGCGTGCGGTGCGGATGGTATTCGATCACGAGCA
>NZ_QQWY01000124.1:0-512 GCF_003950455.1 Sphingomonas sp. ABOLE | reverse complement strand
TTTTTTGCACGCAGAGGACGCCAGACGGGCTGGAGAGGGGTCTGCTGGGCTCGGCCGGTACCGCAGTGGTGCTGTCCAGCGCCGCGGCGACTTTCACCAACGGCGCCTACACGCTGCAGGTGCGCGAGCAGGTCGACGGCGCCGACTGGAGCTATGCCCAAGTGCCGCAGGAAAGCGTGGCGGGCTGGCTCGCTGGCCATGCGCCGCAGGGCGGCCGGATCGGCTACGACCCGTGGCTGCACACGCGCGAGTGGGTGGAACGGACCGCCGCCGCCCTCGCCCCGCGCGGCGGCACGCTGGTGCCGGTCGCGGCGAATCCGATCGATGCGCTCTGGGCGGACCGCCCGGAGCCGTCCGACGCCCCGCTCGCCGTGCAGCCCGACACTCTCGCCGGCCGCAGCGCCGCCGACCAGCGGGCGGAAATCGCCGACTGGCTGCGCGCCCAGGGCGCCGACGCGCTGGTGCTCTCCGCGCTCGCTTCGGTCGCCTGGGCGTTCAACGGGCGCGGCACC
>NZ_QQWY01000123.1:0-552 GCF_003950455.1 Sphingomonas sp. ABOLE | reverse complement strand
TGAAGCTGTAGAACAGCGACTCCTGCGGCACGGTTCGCTCGCCCATCATCCAAACGTCTCCCGCCAACCGGCTGGAGTGAATCAGACCGTCACCGCGACTTCAAGGGCGGGTTTTTCAACATAATCGCCCAGTAGCGGACATACTTTTGCGGCGTTAGGATTGCCGAATGAACGTCACTGGCATCACGGTCTGCAGGTTCGTCGCGTCTGACGGTCTGACGCGCTACTCAGTCCGGAAGCGACCAGACGGACTATTTGTGCTCGTTCACGACGGTGCAACCCTTGAGGACGGTACTCAGCCCTACTGGATGGAAGACCGACTATTGAGCGGCTTGTTTGGCGATCTAAGTGCAGCCGAACGCGAGCTCGAGCTTCTGATCGGGGATGAATGGACGCGGGAAGTCTGATCCGCGAACGTCCGCTTCCCACCGATTATGTTGAAAAACCCGCCCTTGAAGTCGCGGTGACGGTCTGATTCACTCCAGCCGGTTGGCGGGAGACGTTTGGATGATGGGCGAGCGAACCGTGCCGCAGGAGTCGCTGTTCTACAGC
>NZ_QQWY01000122.1:0-566 GCF_003950455.1 Sphingomonas sp. ABOLE | reverse complement strand
CATCATTTCGGGTCCGACCGATCCATCGTGACGGCCTTCATGAACTCCATCCCAAGCGGCGTTAGCATGTGGCTCAATTCCGGCACCGCAATGCTGCCCATCAGACCGCCTACGCCAAATGGGCTCTGATATTGGATCGGGATCGATTGATCCTCCGCATACGGGACGGCCCCCGATGCCTGATAGATGAGGGTGAGTAGTGAAGAGAGCATTTCCTGAAAACGCTGGGGATCGATGAGCGCCGCGTCAATGCGCCGGTCCCGATCGTAAAAGGCTGTCAGCACCCCGTTGGCATTGAAGAAACGGGGCGTTGCCGTGATGCAGCGTAGCCGGTGAAGGTTTTGGATGGAGACGCCACGCTCTTCCTCGCTGAAAGTTCGCCAACTGGCATCCGCCTTCGCGTTCGCCTCCGCAGTGTATGCGTTGACCTCTTCCTTGCTGTGAAAGAGCCGTTCAGCAACGCGGGGATAAAGAAGGTCGAGGAGCGCAGAATCGGCGGGCGTGAGCGACCGAAGTAGCTCAATATGAAGCTTGTTGATCGATGGCCTCTCCGCCGTCGCCGCCTT
>NZ_QQWY01000121.1:0-588 GCF_003950455.1 Sphingomonas sp. ABOLE | reverse complement strand
GTGGAGACGGGCAAGGTGAAGCAGAGCTTCAGCCATGGCCGCTCCAACACCGTGGTCGTGGAGGTCAAGCGCCGCCGCGTGCTCGGCCGCCCGGGCGAAGAGCAGCAGCAGGGTGCTCCTGTCGCGGCACCGGAGGCCGCACCCGCGGCTGCGCCGGCACCCGCCCCGGCAGCGCCGCGTGCGCCCGCGCCGAACCCGGTTGCGACGAACGCCGGCCTGTCTCGCCACGAGATCCAGGCGAAGCTGCTGCGTGAGGCCGAAGAGGCCCGCATGACCGCGCTCGAAGAGGGCCGCCGTCGTGACGAGCGCCTGCGCCAGGAAGCGCAGGAGCAGGAGCAGCGTCGCGCCGAGGAAAGCCGTCGCGCGGCAGAAGCGCCGGCAGCGGCGCCTGCCGAGCCGGCCGCCCCGGCCGTGGAGCCGACGCCCGAGCCCAAGGTCGAAGCCGCGCCCGCACCCGCTCCGGCAGCGCCCGAGGTTTCCGAGCCGGTCGCCGTGGCACCTGCCGCTCCGACTCCCACCCCTGCGCCGACGCCCGCACCAGCCCCCGCGGCCGAAGCGCCGACGCCCGCTGCGCCCGCCGCTGCCGCG
>NZ_QQWY01000120.1:0-603 GCF_003950455.1 Sphingomonas sp. ABOLE | reverse complement strand
TCGTGTTCCAGCACCATCCGCACCGCGCGCGTGCGAACCTCAGGCGAGAACTTGTTCGTCGTCTTGCTCGTCATAGGCCCTTCCTCTCAGGAGTTGGGGCCTCCGACAAACCCGGCGCGGTTCAGTCAACATAATGCGCCACTCTTGCTCATACTGCCAAAAGGTTGCCTTCGTCGCGAGCGCGATCGGAATGGCCATACTCTCGACAGCGAAATCCGTGTGCCGTAAAATCGGTCGTTGATCCTGGTACTTCACCTTCCAGATGACTGGAGACAATAGGGGGTCGGAGCCAAATTCAAAGCGCAAGGCAATGCCTTGATGATTTGAAGCATAGTGGCTCCACATCAAAACACTATCGATGCACTCTGCGACACAAAACACCCCCATGCCGGCGGCCATTTCACGCGAGGACTTCCGAATGGCGCCAATCAATTCAGAGTCACTCATGCGATCAACAACGTTCCGAGCCCAAGGGTGTGAAGCGTCCCGGGTTTTCCGGAGGCTCCTATTTGTGAGAAGGAGCTTTCGTGATGAGCAAAACCCGGAACAAGTTTTCGCCTGAGGTGCGTGATCGCGCCGTGCGCATGGTTGGCGAGCATCGCG
>NZ_QQWY01000119.1:0-611 GCF_003950455.1 Sphingomonas sp. ABOLE | reverse complement strand
AGCTTGCATAATGCTCGGCGCTGCGCTTTCCCCTTGGAAAGCTGAGGCCGACGAGCGCAATGCCGGCTACGACCGAGGCCACGGCCCCAAGGTGACCAACGCCGTCGAGGAGGAAAGGCGCGGCCACAAGCCAGGCTCCGAACGCGACGTTGATCAGCCGCAGCGCGCGGGCAACTTCTGCGGTGGCGATGATCGCGACCGTGATGACCAGCGCACCCACAACGTGATCGCTGTTCGCCATACCGCCTTCCGTGCCGAACAGTATTCGGGTCAGCATCAGCAGGACGCCGATGACGATGCTCGCAGTCAGCGTCCATGGCAGGGTCAGTCCCTTCTTTGCGTCCGCCCAGAAGGTGCTTGGCGAGGCCATCGCGTCCGACGCGTCCACCGCTCCCGCCTCTATCGCGTCACCCTGGAAGAAGGTGCGGATCAGCGGTTTGCCTTGCCGGCGCGCCCAGAGAAGGAACTGACCCATCGCAATCACCTCGTCGAGCGCGAAGGGGATCATGATCAGCATGGCGAGCGCGGCGATCAGCGCCAGCGTGCTCCATGTGCCGATGACGATGGGCTGACTGATGATGAACTAGATGCTGATGACGCAGAGCGGGATG
>NZ_QQWY01000012.1:0-124593 GCF_003950455.1 Sphingomonas sp. ABOLE | reverse complement strand
CGACTTCCAGCTCGCTATAGAGATGCGCGGCGCGGTGCTGGAGCGCCTGGAAGCTGCCGATCAATGTGCCGAACTGCTTGCGTTCCTTCAGGTACCCGATCGTCATGTCGCTCGCGCCCGCGCCGACGAGCAGCCGGTCCTTCACCGGGCGCCCGTTGACGAACAGATATTGGTGGTCCGCCACGCCGCGGTTGAAGGTCGGGATGCTCGCCACCCCGCCGAGCACCAGCCCCTCGCGCTCGAAATCGATCGCGACGCTGTTCTCCTGCAGCGCCCGATCGGTGAGCGCCGCGACCCGCGCGGGCCGGCTCTCGCCGCCCTGCACGCTCAGCACGCGGCGGCCGTCATGCTCGACCGCGAAGGCGATGTCGGGCCGCGCCATCGCGAGCCGCTTCATCCCGTCGAGGCAGGCGGCATATTCGGCCCGGGTCGAGCGCAGGAACTTGCGGCGGGCCGGCACGCGGCCGAACAGCGCCTCCACCCGCACCCGCGTGCCGGGCGGCAGCGCGGCCGGCCCCTCGGCGATCCTCGCACCATTGTCCACGGTGAGCGACCAGCCTTCCGCGCCGCGCACCCGGCTTTCGAGCGTCAGCTGCGCGACGCTGGCGATCGAGGGCAGCGCCTCGCCGCGGAAACCCAACGTCGCGACGTGCTCGATATCGTCGGTCGGCAGCTTCGAGGTGGCATGGCGCTCCAGCGCGAGCGCCATTTCGGCGGGCGCCATGCCGCAGCCGTCGTCGATCACCTCGATCAATTCGATGCCCCCGCCGGCCAGCTTCACGGTGATCCGTGTCGCGCCTGCGTCGATTGCGTTTTCAACGAGTTCCTTGAGAGCGCTGGCAGGGCGTTCGACCACCTCGCCGGCAGCGATACGGTTAACAAGATGTTCGGGCAGGCGGCGTATTGACATGCCATCCGCTGTAGCCCAAGCGACGGCCTCCCGCGACCCGCATCCGCATGAAACCAGGCCGGAGGCAACTTCGTCCCGGAACGGGTTCGGGCCAAACAATTTGTGCGAGCAGCCGGACGGGGGGCGCCCAACCCGGCAGGACGGATCAATAGATGGCTTTCTCCCGCATTTTCAAATTCATGTCCCACGACATGGCGATCGATCTGGGTACTGCGAACACCGTTGTTTACTTGCGCGGACGCGGCATCGTGCTGAACGAGCCTTCGGTCGTCGCGGTCGAGACGCTGAACGGCGTGAAGAAGGTCAAGGCGGTCGGCGACGACGCCAAGCTGATGATGGGCAAGACGCCCGGCTCGATCGAGGCGATTCGTCCCTTACGTGACGGCGTGATCGCCGACATCGATGTCGCCGAAGAGATGATCAAGCACTTCATCCGCAAGGTGCACGGGCAGCGCCGCTTCATGCGCTGGCCGGAGATCGTGATCTGCGTGCCCTCGGGCTCCACCTCGGTCGAGCGCCGCGCGATCCGCGATGCCGCGTCGAACGCCGGTGCCAGCCAGGTCTGGCTGATCGAGGAGCCGATGGCCGCCGCGATCGGCGCCGACATGCCGGTGACCGAGCCGATCGGTTCGATGGTCGTCGACATCGGCGGCGGCACGACGGAAGTCGCGGTGCTCAGCCTGCGCGGCCTCGCTTACTCGACCTCGGTCCGTGTCGGCGGCGACAAGATGGACGAAGCGATCGTCTCCTATGTGCGCCGCAACCACAACCTGCTGATCGGCGAAGCCACCGCCGAGCGGATCAAGCAGGAAGTCGGCGTCGCCAAGCCGCCGGTCGACGGCATCGGCAAGACGATCCACATCAAGGGCCGCGACCTCGTCAACGGCGTGCCCAAGGAAATCCAGATCAACCAGGGCCAGATCGCCGAGGCGCTGTCCGAACCGGTCAACACGATCGTCGAGGGCGTCCGCATCGCGCTGGAGAACACCGCGCCCGAGCTGGCCGCCGACATCGTCGATCAGGGCATCGTGCTCACCGGCGGCGGCGCGCTGCTGCACGGGCTGGACGAAGTGCTGCGCGACGAGACCGGCCTGCCGGTCACCGTCGCCGACGATCCGCTGACCTGCGTGGCGCTCGGCACCGGCCGCGCGCTCGAGGACCCGATGTTCCGCGGCGTTCTCCTCCAGGTCTGACGAAAGGCCAACGGCGATGGCGCCGCCACGGAATCGGCGCCCGGGGTTTTCGCGACGGGCGCAATATGGGCTGTTCTTCAGCTATGTGGCGGCGATCGGCCTGTTGCTGATCGGCGGCGGGCTCGTGCTGGTCTCGCGCTACAACCCGCATCTGTTCGCCGCGCTGCGCAGCACCGTGGCCGAGGTGACCACACCGGTCTCCTCGGGCCTCGACACGGTGCGGCGCGGCGTGGGCAGCGTGCCGACGGCGATCGGCAGCTATTTCGGGGTCCGCGGCGAAAATGCGCGGCTCAAGCGCCAGATCGAGGCCGAACATGCCGCGCTCCAGCGCGCGCTGGGCCTGGAACGCGAGAACCAGCGGCTGCGCCAGCTGCTCAAGGTGCGCGACGCCACGCCCGAGACGATCGTCGTCGCCCGGCTGGTCAATTCCTCCGCCTCCAGCACGCGCCGCTATGCCACGCTCAACGCCGGCAGCTGGCAGCGGGTCAGCCAGGGCCAGCCGGTGCGTGACGGCGACGGCCTGATCGGCCAGGTGGTCGAGGCCGGACCCAATGCCTCGCGCGTGCTGCTGATCACCGACCCGGACAGCACCATCCCCGTCCGCCGGGCGAGCGACGGCCTGCCCGCCATCGTCACCGGCAAGGGCGACGGCACGCTCGACGTGCGCGCCGCCAATGCCGCCGCCAACCCCTTCCGGGCGGGCGACCTGCTCGTCACCTCGGGCACCGGCGGCGTGTTCCCGCCGAACATCCCGCTCGGCAAGGTCAGCACGATCGGTCGCGATTCCTCGGTCGTCACGCCCGCGAGCAACCCCGACATGGCCGATTTCGTGATGGTGCTGCGCGTGTTCCTGCCCGAGCCGGCGCCGCCGCCCCAGGCCTTCCCGACCCCCGCCGCGACGCCCAAGGCCAAGTGATGGCGCTCGACCTCCAGCCGCTGGGAGTGCCGCCGCCGCGCCCCCGGGCGCGCTGGCTGGCGCCGCTGTCGATCGCGCTCGCCTCGCTGGTGACGATCCTGCCGGTCATCGCGACCGTGCCCTTCCTGCCGCCCTTCGGCCTGCTGATGCTGCTCGGCTGGCGGCTGCTGCGGCCCGATGCGCTGCGCGTCTGGGCCGCCGCGCCGCTCGGGCTGTTCGACGATCTACTCAGCGGCCAGCCCTTCGGCTCCGCGATGTTCCTGTGGATGGCATGCATGTTGATCATCGACGTGCTAGAGACGCGCATCGTGTGGCGGAATTTCTGGCAGGACTGGCTCATCGCCGCAGGCGCGACCGGCTTCGTGCTGATCGCGGGACGGTTCCTCGCGTCCCCCATCTCGGCCAAGGTCGATGCCGCGCTGCTGCTCCAGGCGGGGGCATCGGCGATGCTGTTCCCGCTCGCCTCGCGGCTGTGCGCCTGGCTCGACCGTGACGTGGTGAAGGCCTGAGCGATGGTGCGGATCACCGAAGCCGCCCAGACCTACAGCTTCTCCCGCCGCGCGGTGGTACTCGGCGTGGCGCAGGGTGCCGTCGGCATGGTGCTCGCCGGCCGCATGGCCTGGCTGTCGGTGGTCGAGAACGAGCAATACAAGCTCAAGGCCGAGAGCAACCGGGTCAACAACACGCTGATCCCGCCGCGCCGCGGCTGGCTGCTCGATCGCAGCGGCAAGCCGCTCGCCAGCAACCGCACCGATTTCCGCGTCGACCTGATCCCAGATCGCATCGTCGACAAGGACAAGCTGCTCGCCGAACTCACCCGGCTGCTCAATCTCCCGCCCGAAGACCTCGCCCGCATCGAGACCGACCTCAAGCGCGCCGGCGGCTTCCGCCCGGTGCAGGTGGCGGAAAATCTCGACTGGGACCGTTTCGCCGCGGTGCTGGTGCGCCAGCCCGAGCTGCCCGGCGTCGCGCCGACGCGCGGCTATGCCCGGCATTACCCGCTCGGCGCGGGTGTCGGCCATCTGATCGGCTATGTCGGCACCGCTTCGGCCGAGCAGTTCAAGGCGGACAAGGATCCGCTGCTCGTCACCCCCGGCTTCAAGCTGGGCAAGGACGGGCTGGAGAAGACGCTCGACCACCGGCTGCGCGGCAAGCCAGGCGCCAAGCGCGTCGAGGTCACCGCGCATGGCCGCCCGGTGCGCGAGCTCGAGACCCGCGCCGACCAGCCGGGCGAGAGCATCAAGCTCACCATCGATTCCGGGCTGCAGGAATATGTCGCGCGGCGGCTGGGCACCAATTCGGGCTCGGCGATCGTGATCGACGTGGCCAGCGGCGACATCCTCTCGATGGTGTCGATGCCGTCCTACGACCCCAACAGCTTTTCCGACGGCATCAGCCAGCTCGAATGGAAGATGCTGTCCGAGGACGACCATGTTCCCTTGATGAACAAGGTGCTGCAGGGTCTGTATCCCCCCGGCTCCACCGTCAAGCCGATGAACGGCCTCGCGCTGATGGCGGCGGGGGTGAGCCCGAACGAGCGGGTGTTCTGCTCCGGCGCGCTGCGCGTCGGCAGCGGCGTGTTCCACTGCCACAAGAAGGGCGGGCACGGGCCGCTCGACCTCAAGAACGCGATCATGCAGAGCTGCGACATCTATTTCTACGAGATGGTCCGCCGCGTCGGCTATGATGCGATCGCGCCGATGGCGCGGATGCTGGGGCTTGGCCAGAAGTTCGACATGCCCTTCACCACCCAGCGCTACGGCACCGTGCCGGACAGCGCCTGGAAGCTGAAGAAATACCACCATCCCTGGACCGTGGCCGATTCGCTCAACGCCTCGATCGGCCAAGGCTATGTGCTGGCCAACCCGCTGCAGCTGGCGGTGATGGCCAGCCGGCTTGCCTCGGGCAAGATCCTGGTGCCGCGGCTGCTCGCCAACGGCCCCTCGGGTGCCCAGCCGCTGCCGGTGAGCGCCGAGGACCTCGCGGTGGTGCGCGAGGCGATGTACGGCGTGATCAATGGCGGCGGCACCGGCGGTGCGGCACGGATGTACGTCCCCGGCGTCGCGCTGGCGGGCAAGACCGGTACCGCGCAGGTGCGCCGCATCACCATGGCGGAGCGCCGCACCGGCGTGCTCAAGAACGGCTCGCTGCCGTTCAAAATGCGCGACCACGCGCTGCTGGTGTGCTTCGCCCCGCACGACAATCCGAAATATGCCGCCGCGATCGTACTCGAGCATAACGGCCATACGATCCGCAACCTCGATACGCCGCTGATCGGTCGGGACATCATGACCTATCTGTTCGATCGCGATCAGGCGATGAAGACGCTGGCCGAAGTGGAGCCCACCTGGGGCGGCGACTATACGACGCGCATGGCGGCGCAGTCCGCTGCCTTTCGCGCGGCGCAGGCCGCCCCGCCCCCGCCCGCGCCCGAGGACACCGAGGAGGCCGCGAGCAGCCTCGCCGACCAGGCCGCCAACAGCACCGCCGATTCGACCAAGCGCGACGTCGCGCCCACCGGCAGCGTGGAGGGCGACTGATGGCGCGCCCCGGCAACGGCATCGTCCCCATGCAGGTCGCGCAGCTGCCGTGGAAGGTCCTCTTCCTCGTGCTCGCGATCGGCGGCTTCGGCCTGGTCGTGCTCTACTCCGCCGCCAATGGAAATATCCGGCCTTGGGCATTCAACCAGGGCACCCGCTTCTTCCTGTTTCTCGCGGTGGCGATCGGCATGTCGCGCATCCCCGTACGCGTCCTGTCGCAATGGTCGCTCCCCATCTACGGCGCGCTGGTGGTCGCGCTGCTCGGCGTGGAACTGCTCGGCAAGGTCGCGGGCGGCAGCCAGCGCTGGATCAGCCTGGGCGGCTTCCAGTTCCAGCCCTCCGAGCTGATGAAGCCGATGATCGTGCTCGCGCTCGCCCGCTTCTACGAGATGCTGCCGGCCAGCGAGACGCGCAAGTTCGTCGCGATCTGGCCCGCCTGCGTGCTGATCGGGGTGCCGGCGCTGCTCGTCATCATGCAGCCCGATCTCGGCACCGGGCTGATGATCACCGGCTGCGGCGTCATGGTGATGTTCCTGGCGGGCGTGCCGCTGCGGCTGTTCATCGCCGGTGCGCTGGCGGTGGCGGTCGCGGCCCCCCTCGCCTTCAACTTCGTACTGCACGACTATCAGCGCAACCGCGTGCTGATCTTCCTCGATCCCGAGCGCGACCCGCTCGGCACCGGCTACCACATCACCCAGTCCAAGATCGCGATCGGTTCGGGCGGCATCTTCGGCAAGGGCTTCCTGCAGGGCACCCAGAGCCATCTCGACTATCTCCCCGAGGGCCAGACCGACTTCGCGCTGGCGACGATGATGGAGGAATGGGGCCTGGCCGGCGGCGTGTTCCTGATCGTCGCGTTCGGGATGCTGATCGCCTGGGGCATCGGCGTCGGCATGCGCGCCAAGACGCGCTTCGGTCGGCTCACCGCGGCGGGGATCTCGGGCACGATGTTCCTCTATTGCTCGATCAACATGGCGATGGTGATCGGGCTGGCGCCGGTGGTGGGCGTGCCGTTGCCGCTGATCAGCTTCGGCGGCACCGCGGTGATGACCTTCATGCTGTGCCTGGGAATCCTCCTCTCGATCGACCGCGACGGCCGCACCAAGACCCGCTGGTGATTTTTTCATTTTTGGGGTTTACAAGCCGCAAGGCGCGACGCTAAAGGCGCGCCTCCGAAGCGGCGGTGCCCCACCAAGGGCGCCATGCAGAAGCCGGATGGACACATAGCTCAGTTGGTAGAGCAGCTGACTCTTAATCAGCGGGTCCTTGGTTCGAGCCCAAGTGTGTCCACCACTTCCTCTTCTGCCCCGATGCCTTCCGGTACGGACACATAGCTCAGTTGGTAGAGCAGCTGACTCTTAATCAGCGGGTCCTTGGTTCGAGCCCAAGTGTGTCCACCACTCCCATATCGTTCCGGCCATGTTTGTCGCGAGCGGCAGACAACGATAGAGCCTGGGCGGGCCGGCCTCAGCGCGTGGCGCACGCTGAAGATGGCGCGCTCGGCGCACGGCTGTGTCCGCGGCAATACCGCCAAATTCCATGATGGGCTGGAACGCTCGCCGGTTTCCGCACGCGTGCTGCAGGGACCGTCGATCTGGATCTGCGGGGACTGCCATGTCGGCAATCTTAGGCCCCTCTCCAACAGCGACGGTCGCGTCGAGGTGCAGATTCGCGACATGGACCCGGTGGCGAGCGGAGGCTCGGCCGCTCGCTGTTCGTCCGCGACCTGGCGCCGCAGGACCTCAAGCTCGAGCTCGACCAATTCAGCCGCGGCGAGGCGGTGAAGTCCGCGCGCTGTCTCGAGCATTGTCGGCGCCATGCCGTCGCTGCGTGATGCTGTCTGGGAGAAGGACGTCGATCCGTTCGACGCACCAGCGGGGGCCCCATGGCGGAGAGGGAGCCCGTCGAACTGGACCCGCTCCGCCGCAGATTTCCGCGCTTTCTCGCGCGGGCGGCTAAAATGATACCCCGACTTGTACCCCGAGGCTGAAGCGGCACTTTCGGGACCTCGAACCGGCCGGCGCGCGCGACCAGGCGGCGTGAGGCCGGTGGGTCAACTGGCGATTCGAATTGCCGTCCCGTCCCAGCTCGGCACGCCTCCGGGGCTGCCCGCAAGTGGAACACATCCAGAACGCCCGCTATATAGATCCGATAAGAACGAGATCGGGACGCGCGCACCATGGGGCCATCGCCGGACGTCATTCGCCAGCGCATTGCGGAGCAGTGCGTGAGCCACCGCCTGACCTATGCGCAGCTGTCCCGGATCCTCGGCCGCCCGGACGGCTATATTGCCCGGCACATCCGCGAGCAGATCCCGTACGAGCTGGCGCAGGCCGAGCGCGCCCGCGCTGCCGAGTTCTTCGGCGTGCCAGGCCCCTACCTCGACGCGCCGCCGCGCAAGAGTGAGCGCCAGGCGCGCGCGGAGCAGCGCCGCTTTCGCCCGAACTATCATACGGTGCTGCGGCGCGCGACCTGATCACTAATGGCGGGCATTGATCGATGTGGGGAGGGTCGGACGTGACACCGAAGTCGGCATCGCCTAGGGTGCGCACGTCACCTCCTCCGCTTGCGTGGAGCCCCCCGGCAATACACGCTCGACTTGCCCTCGAAGAGGAGGTGGCAACCTCACGCTCTACGCGCGGCGCGCAGCGCATCTAGGAAAGCCGAAGATCGCTCGACGCCCACCGCGCGCGTGATCGCGTTCACGGCCGCTGTCATCTCCTGGCTGCGACCGAACGCCGCGGCCCCTTGCCCAACCTCCGAGCGCGTCACCGCGGCTTTCCAGAATTGATCGATCCAGTACAGCTCGGCGCCACACAGGTGCAGGAAGGCGAGCGCGAGCCGAAGCCCTGCGGAGGGCGGCACCGCTCCGGCTCTGGCACGCTCCTGCGCCTCGTCCACCACGCACAGCGCGTGGAAGATCGCTCGGTCTCTGGCGACTCGCATGCGCGGAACATGAAGAGAACATCGCAGCGTGTCGAGCGTCTACTGGCCGGGCAGCCCGCCGATGTAGTTGCCCGCCGGCAGGGTGTTCGCCTTGGTGTTGACGTAGAAGACCGGCGCCACGTTGCCCTCGACCACCGCGCCAGGGTCGTTGATCTTGATCCACGGCGTCACGCCCGGGCACGCGTCGATGCGGTTGAACCGAACGATCGTGCCCTTGGCCTGGGTCACATAGAGGGCGATCGCCTGCCAGTTCACGCATTGGAACAGGTTCCCGGTGATCTCGATGTTCGTGTAATCGCCTCGATTTTCTTCGTCCCCGAACCAGATGCCTTGCGGGTACACATAGGCGGATCCCAGCTGCGCGTCCCCGATGAACTGGTTCGCGATGATGCGGATGTTCTTGCACGCCGCCGGCATGCCGGTCGTCCAGCACTGGATGCCGTCGGGGTGATAGGTGCCGATCGTGCGGAACTTCGAGAACCTGTTCCAGGCGATCAGCGCCCCATCCACGCCGGGGATCTCGATCGCGTCGATGCCGATCATGCTGATGTCGTTGTCGCGGATGACGATGTTGCGGCTCTGCTTGACCGCGATACCCACCCCGATCTGGACAATGCGCGATCCAGAGATGGTGAAGCCGTTGCTCTGGGCTACCATGACGCCCTGACGATCGGTCGGCGGGCCGTCGAGCGGGCCGTGAACATACAGCTTGTCGAGCGTGATGCCCGATCCGCCGTTCACCCGGATCAGATAGTCGTAGATCTTCACCACCGACGTCACCTCAAGGTTGGAGAAGGTGATGTTGATCGCCCGGTTGAGGACCATCTGCGCGAACACAGCGGGGTGCGTCGGGTCGGCGCTGGTGATGGTCACCGGCTTCGCGAACACCTGGTCGTTGAGGATCAGCGCCCCGTAACTGCCAGGAGCAAGCGCGATGGTGTCGCCGGGCTTCGCCACCTTAAGCGCGGCGGTGAGCTGCGCCGGTGTGGCAACGGCAATCGTCGTCCCGCACGCGGCGGCGGGCGCCATCAAAAGGAAGATGGCGGCGAGGAATCGCAACATGGTGTTCTCCTGATGTGGGAGGGGATGGCCCGCGGCGCGCCGCTATGCCGCCCGCTCGTATGCCCCGACGGCACCGCTGCCGTCGGTGCGGCGCGTGACGCCGAGGATGTCGAACTTCTTCGCTTGCCGGATGGCGCGGTTGACAATCACCGAGCTCGCGACCGGTCGGAAATCGCCCAGGGTCTCCGCCTGGTTGGCGCTGTTGGTCACCCCGGTCGTGTCGCTGACGAACTGCGACGAGAAGGTGATGGTCCCGCCCAGCGCGAAATAGGCCGACGAGGGATCGACCCTCATACCCAGATAGCTGTTGATCCCCGGCGCCGTGCCGGATTCGGAGCCGTTCAGGTTGACGTTGAGCGCAGAGGCGACGTCGTAGACCGGCCAGTAGTTTTGGCAGCGCGAGCCGTCGGGCGGGTTGCTGCCGTGGCCGGTGCTGTCCCAGACGACGTTGTTGGAGGTGTAGAGGTTGAAGCCCCGGTACCACTGCGTGTGGTAGGGCGCGTTGCTGTCGTTGTAGGCCCGATTGTGCCGCTGGCCGAGGAACGAATTGTAGGATTCGACGATGTTCGTCGTCGCCACCGCCAGGCCATCTGCGCCGATCTGCGCGCACTTGCAGCCCGCATAATAGGCGGACTTCACGAGGTTGCCGCGCGTCGACATGCCGAGCTGCGGATAGCCGTAGTTGCCGCCGGCGTTATAGGCGAACGTGAAGACCAGCACCCCGGCGGGCGAATTGATCGGCCCATGGATGCGGTTATCGATGTGCATCCCGAACATGACCGGGACGGTGGGCGCACTGAAGTCCCGCACGGCCGTCAGGCAGAAGATCGTGTTGCCGATCATGATCGGCACGCTGACCTGCCCGAGCGGGCCCTGGAGGTTGTTGCCCGCCACGAGCACGTGACCGTATTGCTGCTGCTTCGGATCGCCGACATTCGCCGCGACCGAATAGCTGTTGTTCAGCAGCCAAACCCAGCCGTTGCGCCACTGGATGCCGAACGTCGCATCGAAGGCGGTGTAATTCATGCCGCTGATCACGAGCTCGCCGGTGGCCTGCTTGACCACCGTCGTGTTGTCGGTCGCGCGATCGAAGAAGATGTTGGCGGCGCCGGTCGCCGTTGCTGCCGAATAGATCCCGTCCCCGAACCACATGCGCGGGTGGCCGGATTTCACCCCACCGTTGCTGAAGATGACGCTGCCGGGCGTCGCCGCGGGATCGGCCTGGACATAGAACCACACGCTGCCGCGCGTCCTGGTGCCCATCGCGGTACCGAAGCCGTTGTGGGTGCCGGCCTTCAGATATGCCCGCCCGCCGCCACTGTCGTTGTGCGTGGTCAGCCCGCCCCCGGCCGTGTTGTGATAGGATGCGATGGCCGTCTCCGCTGCGGCGATCGTCGGATAGCAGTTGGCCAGCGTACCCTTCGCCGCGTCGGCCGCCGCGAAGGTCGAGAACACGCCCGTGGTGCCGGTGGCCGTTCCCGAAGGATCGACGAAGCAATAGCCGATCTTCAGCAGGTTCGACGGGTCGTTGTAGAAGTGCCAGCGCGCGGGGATGTTGCGGCTGTTCACGATCAGGTTGTCGGCGCCGATATAGGTCCAGACGCACGTGCCGTCGGTCACGTCGGTCGACAGGGTCGTGCCGGTCGGCCCGCCCGAGGAGGCGGAGACGCCGGCCGTCTTCAGCTGATAATAGTTCGCGCCGTTGCGGACGATGGTGCCGACGAAGGTATAGGCCTGCGACGCGCGCCAGTCGGCGCCCTCGGCATCGAACCTCGTGTTGAACGACGTACCCAGCCAGGGGCATACCTCGAGCTCGATGAAACAGTCGCCGGCGGGCAGCGACGACGTGTTGAACGTCAGCGCGAAAACCTCGACCGCGCAGCCGCCGGGGCCGGACGTCGTGTACTGCGTCGAAAGCTCGCTATCGATGACGTCGCCCAGAGCGACGCTGGCGGTGCGGGCCATGTTCCAGGCCGTGGCGCGGATGCCGGCGATCGGCCGCCCGCCGCCGATGTGGATGCCCCAGCCATGATCGACGACCACCTCGACGCGGAGCGTGCCCGTCGAGCGCTGGTGTGGCGGCGTGACGATCGTCGCCATGGGCAACGGGTAGGGCAGCGTCGACAGGTTGGTGACGGTGACGCCGGAGCCGATCGAGGCGAGCGAGGACGTGATGCCGACCACATAGGCACCCGCGCCCAAGCTGACGCTCTTGATCACCGTGTCCTTGTAGATCGGCATGTCGGTCATGACGTGCGCGATCACGTCGCCGCCCGATGCCTGCTCGATATACCCGGTGTCCTGGCTCAGCGGGATCAGGGTCCAGAGCACGCCGCCATCGGAAACGGTCTGGCCATCGGTGCTATGCGTCGGCGCCGTCGCGCCCTTCGTGCCGCCCAGCTCGGTGTAATAGGCGCGGCGCGCACCAGCCGCCGTGCCGTAGCAATAGGACCGCGGGGGCACCGTCGCGCCGAGCGCGGTCCAGGCCTGCGGCCACGGGCGCTTGACCGGCAGCGTGCCCCGGACGGTGCGGGTGCGGGTGCGGGCGACAATCACCCCGCCGACCACATCGTAGCCCGTGTCCTCGACCGTCATCACCAGCTTCGTCGCGTCCAGCGGCGGATCGCTGATCGGATGCCGCAGGGGCATGTTCTTGATCGTGATCGCGACCGCGCAGCCGGTCAGGTCGGGTGCCGAGCCATTGTCGTTGGCGACGGTGCCGGCCACGGACGATAGCGCCACCAGGCCGTCGATCACCGGCGCGGTGGGCAGCGCCGGCCGCCCCGCGAATAGGGCCCGGCTGGAGACAGACAGATTCAAGGCGCTAAGGCGCATGGCCGCGCTCCTATGTTGGGATGGGGAACAGGGTGCCGGGCGGCGGGGCTGCTATTCGCAGATGAGCTTCTTCAGGCCCATGTCGCGGTACCAGCGGCACAGGCGCGCGACCTTCTCGTGCTCGGTGCGGCCCCAGGCCTCGTGGGCAATGTCGAAGGCGTCCAGCGCCGCCGCGGAGGTTGCCGCCTCGGCAGTGATGATCGGCTCGGGCGCCGGCTGGATGTCAGCGTGCGGCGGGGAAATCAGTGCCGGGGTGCTGGCGCACCCACACAGCGCAAGCGCGAGCGCGCTGGCGATCGGTGAGCGGCGCATCGGGGAGCTTGTCGACGGCATTGTGGGCCTCCTCGGCATCATTGGCGATGGTCTGGGTGATGACGACGCGATCGGCGGCGGCCTTCGCGTCTGCAGGGCGCGCGGCGGCCTCCTGCCGGGCGCTGTGGTTCTCGACGACGCGGCGATCGTGCAGCTTCAGCCACAGGCCGAACCCGGCGAGGATCAGCAGCACGAGGCCGCCGAAGAACACCGGCTTGGCGAGGCGCTCGCCGACGATGGGATTGAGCCAGGCGATCATTGCTCACCCGCCTTTCGCAGCGCGAGGTCTGCGGCTTTCCGGCCTGTGGTGCTGGCCCCGTATTCGGATTGCACGACCGAGCCACCCCAGCCGAGCACGATGCCGAGGGCCAGCAGCAGCGCGTTCTCGTTCCGCTGCGGGATCTCGACGAAAAACAGCAGGATCAGCCCGAGCAGACCCGCCGACAGCGCGGCGATGCCGACGGCGGCGCGGAAGCGGTTGCCCTCGGCAGGCGGCGGCCCGATCATCTTGGTTTCGTCGGTCATGCCCACCCTCCGGCCTTGCCGGCGGCCTGGAACCCGAGGGCATAGGCCGCGATCATGTCGGCCCGGTCGACGCCGTTGATGATGCGCCGGGCGGCGGCGAACTGGTCGGCGGCGCCCAGCGGCCCGGGAAGGTAATCGCGCAGCGCGCGGCCGGTGAACCACCCCTCTTCCATGCCGCGCACCATGATCGAGACGGCAATGTCGGTCCGGAGCGCGAGGCCGAAGTCCTTGAGCAGCGCGCCGCCCAGCTCGAGCTCGCGATCGGCGCGCTCATAGTTGTCGCACCACGTCAGCTGCACGAGCCCACGGCCGTAGGGGATCTGGCCGCCATAGCTGGGCGCGCCGGGCACCGGCTTCATGCGGGCGCCGGGCACACCGTAGCGCATCCCCCTGCCGCGCCCGATTTCCTCGATCGGCACCAGCCGCGCCTCGTGCCAGGCGGTTGCCAGCCCATAGGCCAGCCAGGAAAGCGGCCAATGCGCCGCCGCCGATAGCAGGGCGTTGATGGTCGCGACCTGGGGCGTGGACAGCGGCCCCATGACAGCGCGAACCCCTGCAAAGAATGCTGCCGGGTCTGCCATTGCATGGGGCTTGTCGATGCCGAGCGCCGCGGCGATCGCCGCGAGCGTCTGCGGACCGAGCATGCCGTCGGGAGCGACACCGAGGTGCCGCTGAATATCTCTCAGCTCCGTCATGGGTGCCTCCGATAGGAAGAGGATCAGCCGTCCAGCCTGGGCGCCTGCGGGTGGGGCTTCAGCGCCACATATTCGGCCGGCGCGCGGCCTTCGTGCGCGGCCTCGACGACCGCAAGCGCCGATAGCTCGGCCTGAGCGGTGTTTCGCGCCGTGCCGATGATGTTGTTGGCGATCGCGGCAGCCTCGCTGTCGACGCGCGCGAGGAACCGGTCGGTGAGCAGCTTCACGAGCCGATCGGCGCCGACGGTCGAGAATGCGGAGAACAGCGCGGCCGCTTCCGCCTCCACCCCGGCGCGCGTGGCGAGCCAGTATGCGATCAGCGCCACCATCGGCAGCAGCAGCAGGTCGGCGAAGACCAGCCGGGCCTTCACCTGTACCCCTCGCTTCAGCAGAAGCGCGTATTTCGCCGCGAACCCGAACGTGATCCCGATCAGGATCCAGCCGTATTTCGCCAGCACCGTCTCGAATACCGGCGTCATCGGCAAAGCCCCTTTTATGGTGATGTTCATGCTGGTGCCCCCAGCTGCGCCTTCAGCGCGGCGATTTCGCCGGCAAGCTCCTGCACCGCGGCCCAGAGCACCGGCACCAGCTTCGCCTGGTCGATCGACTGGTAGGCCTCAACCTCCCCGGTCTTCGTCCAGGTCCAGCCCGGCGGGCATTGCGTCTGCGGGATACCTGCGAGCGGTGCGGGCGCGGCTGGTGCTGTGGCGGTGCCAACGGGCTCCCCGTCCTGTTCGCCTGTGGCCGACCAGCCCCAGCCTGCCGGCGCCTTGTCCTGGCGGATGCCGACGATCGGCGCGGGCTGGGGCGGCGGCACCGCGCGGCCGATGTCGACCATCGCGTCCTTCTCGCCCTGCACTGCCTCAGGCACACCGCGCGCTGCCTCGTGGGCCAAAAAGCCGTCGACCGTCACATCCGAGCCGATGAAGTTGAACCGCAACGCGGGCACGCTGAGCACGCGATCGAGGGCACCGGTGATCGGCGTTGGGTTCTCCTTGAGCCGATAATCGCTGTTGGTGTTGTAGGAGACGCCGGTGTCGGTGACGGTGATCGAGCCCGTCTGGACCGGGTTGCCGCCTACGTCGCGGACGAACTGCACCGCGGTGTAGTTGTTCACGTCATAGGTGCTGACCGCGTAGCCGCCGACATAGCCTGCAATCACGCGCAGCGCGCCGCTCGCCTGGATGTTGCCGCTCGATCCGCGCTGACCGTGCACGTTCACCTGGCCCGCGACGTCGAAGAACATCCGATGTGTCGCTCTGTCGGCCGGTCCGATCGCGAGGCTGTTCGGGACGGGGTTCCAGAACGTGGCCCCCGTCGAGCCGAACTGGATGCTCGGAGAGCCGCCGTCGAGCAGGATCGATTCGCCGAACCGCGTCGTGACGCTGAACCGCACCGGCCCCGACACCTCGGCATTGCCGCTCAGGGGCAGCGCGATCTGCGGCAGCGATAGCGATACGGTCCAGGCGGCATAGGTGCCCCCACCGCCGGTGTTCGACACCGAGACCGTCATCGCGCCCGTCGAGCTGTCGTAGGCGGTGATCTGGCCGTGCATGTAGGTCGTGGGCGCGGCCGTGCGGGCGATGATCACGAATTGGCCGCGTGCGAAAGCCTTGCCGGTCTGCTCCAGCGTGAACGTCTTGCTGCCAGTTCCAACAGCCAGGCTCGTGATACTGGTGCCGCTGGTGCCAGGCGCGTTGATGGCGGTGACCGCCGCTGCCTCCATCTCGGCAGCCGTCGCGTTGGTTTGCGCCACGAACAGCGGCAGTGCGCCGAGGAAGTCGTCGGCGCGATCCGAGAACGACGAAGGGTCCGCCCGCGAGGGCGGGTCGGGCAGCGGCGTAATAGCCATGGAGGTCTCCTTAGATCAGCCCCTCGATCGTGAGGCTGCAATAGCTGATCGTCTCCAGCGCCAGGTCCTCGCTGAAGTCCTTGAAAAAGCCGTAGACAGTGAGGCTGTCGAAGCCGTCCTCGCCGATCCACAGCGCCGGTCGGGCGCGGAGCCCGGCAACCGTCCGCTGGATGCCGTCAACCGCTCGCGTCTCGATGAGCGAGCGAATCGTCATCTTCTTCGCCCAGCCGCGTTCGACGACGGTGGTTACGCCGAAATCGTCCGTCGACTTGCGGCTGAAGTCGGTGATCCCGATCGAGGGCCCCGTTTCCGTGATGCCCAGGTCCACGACCTTGCCGACGAGGAGCGTGCCCACGGCCACCGGTCCCGACGGATTATTGCCGGTGATGATCACGCGGACATGCGCGTTCGCGTAGCTCGGCAGATTGTTGATCACCAGGCTGCTCACGCGCCCCGTCTCGGCGCTGAAATAGGTGTACCAATCGGCGATGACGCCGCCGGAGGCGTTGGTGCTATGGGTCTCGTCGAACAGCGTCGTCCCGTCGACCGTCACGATCACCCGCACCGTGTCGGCGGTGGTGTCGAGCACCGCCAGCGAGTTGGCGCGGCCGGGCGCCAGGGTGATGTCGATCGAGCCGGTGCCGATCGACTGTGTGCCGACCGCCTCGTCGAGCATGGCCCAGCGGTTGGTTGGCCCGATATCCACCCAATAGGCTTTATCGCCGGCGGCAGGATCGTGGCCGACGTTCGCGTCGACGACGCTTTCGTAGAGGCGATGAGTGGTGGTCGACGTGACGTGCGCGCCCTTGGCGTAGGATGTGCCGCCAGCCCATGCCGGATAGCCGCTCTGCGGCTCCGCCAGCGAGCTCGAAAGCAGCGAGGCCGTGGTCGCCGGCGTCGGGATCAGGACCTTCATGCCGCCTCCACCGTGGCGATGGCGTCGCCACCGCTCTGCGAGGTGACGTTGTCCAGCACCTTGGCGACCCGCCCGGTGTTGCCTGCGATCGCCGCGTTGCCCGCGTTGTTCTCGCTGCGCAGCTGCTCGACCTTGTCGACGACCGCCTGCAGCGCGCCGCGCAGATCGGCCATCGCTGCCGCATTGTCGTTGGAGCTGCCGCCGGCCGCCGCCTGGGCCGTCGCTGCGGCGGACAGTCGCGCAGCATCCGCCTGCGACGAGGCGGCCGCGCCGAACGCGGTGATCGCGTCATAGGTCTGCTGCAGGCTCGCTGCCGTCTGCGCCTGCACCCGGTCGAGCTCCTGCCGGCTGGTCGCCGCATCGGCCGCCGCGGCGAGCAGCGCCTGCGACAGCTGGGGCAGGGACTTCGCCGCGTCCTGGTCGCCGCCGCGCGCAGCGGCGCTGGCCGCATTGAACTGCCCGAGCAGGCTGGCGAAGGTGTTCGAGCCGGTGGCGTCACTCAGCCCGCGGATGCGCTTGATTTCGTCCGTGATGCTGTCGCCGACCGACTTCCACGCCTGGCGCAGGTCGTCCGCCGCCTTCGCCGCATCCTGTGCGTCCTGGATGGCCCAGATCTGCAGCTGGATCGCGCGGTTGCTGGCATCGAGCTTCGCCAGGTCGAGCTTCCGGATCTCGTCCGTCTTGCCCTGCAGCTCGAGCAGCTGGCGCTCGAGGTCCTGCCGCTCGCTGAGGATGTCGGCCGCGCTCTTCGCGCCCTCCATGGATTGCTGCAGGTCGGCGAACGCCGGCGCCAGCTTGAGCAGCGTGGCATACGCGGCCTGGCCCGCGGCGGTGTTCAGGTCCTGCGCTTCCACCAGCTGCCGGAACGAGGCGAGCGTCGGCGGCACTGCGAAGCCGAGGCTGGCGAACACCTTCGCCATCTGCGCGGTCTTCGCCGCTGCCTGCTCCTCCTGGGTGTAGAAGGCCTGGAAATATGCGCCGGCCGCGTCCGTCAGCGCCGAGACGCTGTCGAACTGATCGGCAAGCCCCAGCTTCGCCCCCACGCCGAGGTTGCGGGTGCTGGTGCCGAGCAGGTCGAGAGAGGTGGTGACCTGCTCCACGGTCGAGGCAACACGGATCAGCGTCTCGAACGCCCCCTCGCCCACCTTCTGGTACTGGGAGACCAGCGGGAAGGCCGCCGTCGCCATGTTGTCGGCGGCGGCGCCGAACACGGCGTTCAGCTTCTCTTGGATCTGCTCGCCGGTGAGGCCCTTCAGATCGATCTTGCCGATGTTCACGACAAAGCCGTTGAGCCGCTGCTGGATCGCGTCCGTCGACTCGCCGAGCGGGCCGGCCGCCGCCTTGATCGAATCGTTGAAGCTCCGGAGGATCAGGGTGAACTGGTTCGACAGGTTAGGGTCCAGCGCGCCGTATTCGGTCGAGTAGGACCGACCGGAGACGATGCCAAGGAACTTGTGGGTCTTCGTCACGTCCGAATAGGCCTGGCCGTTGAAGCCCCCGTTGAGCACGCTGCCGAGCGACTGCGCGCCGCCATAGATGCCGCTGCCGGTCACGTCGGTGCGGGTGCCGAACAGGCCGCCGAGGATCTTGCCGAGCAGGCCACCCGCAAGGGCGCCGATCGGGCCGAGGAGCGCGCCACCAAGCGCGAAGCCAGCGACGCTCCCGATGCCCTTGCCCTGCGAGTTGTTGTAACCGGTCACGATGTCGCCGCTGGCGTTGATATCGCCGCCGCGGACGATCACCGAGGCCACCCCGCTCAGCTGGCTGTCGATCGACTTGAGCGAGGCGAGCATCTGGCGCGAATAGACGTTGGTCAGCGTGTCGACCGCCTTCAGCTCGTCGATCGCGCGCTTGATGCTCTCGCTCTTGGCCGAAGTGTCGCCCAGCACGGTGCCGGTGCCGGTGTTCGTCGGCTGCGCGGTGTGGCCGCCGCCGCCGACCAGGCTCCCGATCACCGCGACGCCCGCGGCGACCAGCGCGCCGGCCGTGGCCGCCATGGCGACGATGTTGAACGGGAACGGCAGCTTGGACTGGGCGGCAATGCCCTCGGTACCCTGTGCGGTCGCGCGGGCAGCGCTGTTCGAGACGATGCCGAGCGTTTCGGCGACGTCCTGCGCCATGGCTCGCACCGACATCGCGAACTGGATGGCGCGATAGGCCTTCTCCGTGGCCGCGAGGATCTCGTAGCCCTTGCTGTTCTCGCTGAAGAAGCCCTTCGCGGCGCCAGCCATGTCGCCATAGAGGTCGATGCGGGTGGTGGCGGTACGGAGGGCGAATTTCGAGTTTTCTCGCTCGATCGCTGCGGATTTCTCCTCGCCATTCACCATCGATCCGATGATCTGGAGGCGCGCGCGGTGAACGGCGTTGAGCTTTTCCTGATCGGCTCGGTATGCTGCGAAGCGACCAGTCAGATCACCAATAGCCCTGCCGACATCACCGAATGCATCGGCCATACCGCTCGCCGCCTCAGAGACGTTCTCGGCAATCTGCTGTAGAATGTCACTTTGGTAGGTCAGCTTCTCATTCGCCACCTCGGTTTTCAGACGAAGCTGCTCCTGCAGATCGACGACCTTCACCTGCGTTGCGACATAGCCGATCGTCTGGAAGGTGTCGTACCGCTGCGCCTCGGCGTACTGCAGCGCCTGCACAATCGCGAGCTGATGCGCCCGAGCGGCATCGGTCTGCCCTACGAGGTCCAGCTCCGTGCGGAGCTCTGCAAGCCGGCGCGAGCCGCTCGCGATGTCCGCATTGTAATTCGCGGTGACCTTCGTGGCCTCGAGATCGGCGCGAGCCTTCTGCTGGTCGCGCAGCGCCTTGCTCGCCTTCTCCGCGGCGTCGGTGAACGCCTTCTGGCGCGCAACGTCCTTCTTGCCTGCCGCTTCCGCCGCCACGGACTGGGCGGCCTGGATCGCGGCGAGGAGCGGGAGATCCTCCATCTGGGCGCGCACCAGGTCGATCGCCTGCGATGCTGGCGTGAGACCAGCCGCCACCGACGCGTTGACCTTCGCCTGGATGTCCGCCTGCTGTTCCATGGAAGCGACGCCCTTATCGGCGTCCGAGACACGCTGCGCGATCGACAGACGGATCTGGCGATCGACCGCTGCGCCGATGTCGCCCCGATCCTTGATGGCCCGGCTCTCCGCCTTGACCCGCGCCTCGGCGATCAGCGCAGCGCCGCTCGACACGCCGTAGGCGGTGCCGAGCGCGTAGAGGTTGCGGATCTGCGCCTCGGTCGACGCAGCCTCGCGCGCCAGCGTCTCGGCGTGGCTCTGCCCCGAGCGGCTGGCCTGGACCCGCGCCCGCGCCGCATTGGCCGCCGCGGTGGCTTGGGCCTCCTCGGTGGTCACCAGTTTGCCAGACGCCTCAACCTGCGCCTTCTGAGCAGCCAGCTCGGCCTTTCGGGCCGGCGTTTTTGCCGCTGCGATCTGCGCATCGAGCTGGGCCAGCCGCACGGCCTTCTCCGCCGGCGGAATATATGTGCGCACGGCGTTGCTCAGCATCTCCTGCGACTGGCGCAGGTCCTTCAGCTGTTCGGACGTGAAATTCGAGAGGCGGCCCGTGTCGGCCAGGACGCTGTTGACGATGCCCAAATCGCCCTTGAGCTTATCGAACTGGTCGCCGCCAGTGACCCGGCCGACGATCGCCATGGCCTTCTGACCGTTCACACGGGCCTGCGCGGCGGCGCTGCGCTCCCTCTCCGCCGCCTGCTCCGCCTTCAGCTGCGCCTGCATGTCGGCGATCCGCTTGTCGTAGACAGAGGTGTCGCCAAAGCCGCCGGTCTGCTGCAGGTAGCGATAGCGCTGCTGGTACTGGTCCTCGATCTTCTGGGTCAGCGTGCCGCCGCCGAGCGCGCGATCAATCGCCTTGCCCATCGCCGTCCAGGCGTTGCTGGCAGCGGTAGCAATAGCATCCCACGCGCCGGCGAGCCCAGTGGCGTGCACCGCGGCCTTGTCGAACTGTGGGGCCAGCCCGCCGAGCAGCACCTGCTGAGCGCCATACAGATCGTTCTGCTGCACCAGTTCCTGAATATGGTCGATCTGCGCCTGGGTGAGGATGCCATAGCGGAGGGTCAGGTCCTCCGCGCCCTTCACCGGATCCTGGAAGGCTGCACCGAGTTCCTTGGCGGCGCCAGCAGCATCCTGTCCCGTGGCCCGGGCGAAGCCGGTGGTGGTCGCGGTCAACCCCGCCAGCACGTCCCGGCCGATACCCCCCATCTGAACATAGCTGTTCTGCACGTCGCGAGCCGCGGCGACGCTCATGTTGCCCGCCCGCGAAGCCGCTTCCGCGCCCGCTTCGAGATTATCGGCCGTCGCGCCGATCACCAGGCCCGCGCCCCGCGCGAGGTCGGCCGATTTCTGGACAGCGTCGCTGTACTGCCACCAAGCGGCGACCGCAGCGATCACCGCCACGCCAGTCGCGCCCGCGGCGATCGCCGCCGGGGTCAAAAGGCTCCCGATCGAGCGGGCGAGGCCAGCGATGCCGCCCTCGGCCATCTGCGCCTGCTGGGTGATCTGGCCGCCCTGCTGGATCAGCACCTGCAACGGCTTTTGGCCGGTGAGCAGGCCGCCGATGATGTCGGGCAGCTGCACCGCAATCATCCGCAGATCCTGCTGCGTCCTGCGGTTCGCGTCGTTCATGCCCTTCTGGGCGTCCTCGACTTCCTTAAGTGCAGCGCGCTCCATGCGCAGCTTGCCGACATATTCATCCAGGCTGAGCACGCCCGCGCCGACCGCGCGCTGCGCGACCGCGATTTCGTCGTTGAAGCGCTTCTGCGCGGCCGCCGCAGGATTCAGGCTCGCGCGAATGCGGTCGGCAGCGGCGGCAAGCTCTTCTTCCTCCCGCACCATTTGCGTCAGGGCGCTGAACGAAGCCCCGGACTGCACGGCACTCGTTCGACCGAGGCCGGTGGTGCGCTCCAGCGCGGACTGGATGCTAGCGCGCTCTGCAAGGAGGCTATTCTGCTGGCGCTGCGCGGCGATGAGCTCCTGCTCGGCGGCGGCTTCACGCTCGGCAAGCTCGAGCGCACGCTCCCGCTCTGCCAGCGCCGATACAGTGGCGCCCCCCTGCGCCGCCGTCGGGCGATCGGTCCCGTTCAGGCGGTCAAGGGCGGCCTCAAGCCGGGAGCGCTCGAGCAGCTGCGCGTTCAGTGCTGCTTCCTGGCGCTCGCGCTCTGCAGCGGCTGCAGCCTGGGCGCGCATCTCCGCGGCGAGATTGTCCTCGCTGAGCTTGCTCTGCGCGGCTTCGAGCGCGCGCATGCTGGCGGTGAGGCGGTTGGCGGCGTCAGTGTTGCCGTCTCGAGCGGACGCCAGCGCCAATGCCTCGGCCCGCGCTGCACGCTGCTCTTCACGGGAGCGGCCGACCGCCTGGGTCTCGCGATCAAAAACGGCGATCATGCGCTCTATCTGGCGCTCGGTGTTGCGCTTCTCTCGCCGAATTTCCTGCTCCGAACGGGTGGTCGCGTTGCCGACGGTGGTGATCTGGCCCACCACCGCGGACGCATTCACCATGCCGCCGGTTTCGCGCTCCACCCGCTTGGCGGACTGCACCAGTTGGTATTCGGTGGTGTTCATCTCGGCGCGGAGGCGCGCCAATTCCCCGAACGATTCCGCCGGGTCGATGATCATGCCGATTTCAAGCATCGGCGTGCCGTCGTCCATGGGCGACCTCCACGAGAAAAGCCCCGCAGAAGCGGGGCAGGTAAAATCTAGTCGGGATGCTCAGCTGAGCGGCTCAGCAGACAGCTGCGCGGCTCAAAACTTCGCGGGAGGGAAACCGCTGAATGGGGCGGCCGAGCAGGTGGCTTCTTCGGTCAAAGGACCGTCGAGCCCCCTAATCCAGTGACGTAGTTTGCCGGTTAGCCGATTGATGACGATGGTCTGTTGGACCTCCCCGGGTGTTCCGGTCGTATCCATCAAGGTCATGTCACCCGACGTGACCGGGCCCATTTTCCAGATGCGGGAGCAGTCTTGTTCGCATGCCTGCCCGATCGCAGCATCAATGCGATATCGGATTGGCGTCTTTCCGAAGTTACAGATCAGGTCGAACTGCTGCTCGTCCGCCATTGCTGGCGAAGCCACCAGGGCGGATGCCAATACGAGCGCGCGAAGACCGATTCCCATGCGCGCACACTATCGTCAGCCCAGGACCATTTCTAGCGCCCTGTTTGCCGCCTGCTTCTCGGCGTCGGTGACCTGCCAAGCCCAGGGCGGAGGGCAGTTCTCACTCTCGGCGCGGCGCTGCTCGGCGACATATTCGACCGATAGGCGCCGGATCAGACGAGCCTCCCACGGGGTGAGGTCGATACATGCCCGGCGAGCCCAGGCGTCGATCGTGAGCCAGCTGATCGGGCCCGCTCCCATGCCGGCGGCCTCCGTGAGGCCCACCTCGAGCAGGTGATCGATGACATGGGGCAACGGGTTGGGCGGCAATGGCAGATCGACGCCATCGGCCTTCATGCGCTCCGCCCGGGTGACCTTCGGCGCGTCCGCGGCGACCTTCGCCCGCTTGGTCCGCTCGTCCGGCTTGGGCGCGGTGTTGAGCCACGCCATTTGCCGGACGAACACGATCAGCTGGCTGCTTACTTTCCCGTGAAGTTGCCCCAGTCGCTGATGAACTTCCATACCTGCTTGGGGATGAAGCCCAGCGTCGGGTCGGCGTAGAGCGCCTTGAACAGCTCGACGCCCTGCGCGTCGCCAGCCGGCGGATACTTCAGGTTCTCGAAGCCGACGGTCACCGCGGCGAGATCTTCGGCGCTCTGCCGGACGCGCTCCTCGGCGCTGGTGGCGGCGATCTCGCCGTCGTTCGCCTTGAGGCGCTTCACCGCGCGGGCGGACTGGGCCGTTTCCAGAGCGGAGAAAGCGGCGCTGCCAGGGCTGTAGACGATGATGCGGACCGGCTGGGTGCGCGCCGCGTCTGCATAGAGCGGCTCGCCGGCAGCGTTCTTGAGGTGGATAGCGGCGGTGTCGGAGACCGCCTGGCTGGTGATATCGAACATGGGGTGACCTTTCGCGGGATTGGTGCGCCAGCCCGTCACGCATCCCGCGATCACGCGGCGAGCTGGCGCAGAGTGAAACCGGCGTCGCGGGCGCCGGGCAGGATCAGGTGCCGGCGACCTTCACGATCTTCGAGCAGATCTCGACGGTCGGCGTCGCCATCACGACCGGGTCAGCGCCGTCGATCGTCTCCGGCCAGCCGAACACGCGCGCCTGGAAGTACCGCTTGGCGCCGTTCTGGTAGGTGACGCGGATCGAGTAGAGCGCGTTCGTCTCGTCGTCGGCGGCCGTGCGGAAAATCGTCTGGCCGGCGTCGGTGTCGTCGATTGCGAACGACGGCTGGAGCGAGCCATAGTCCGCGCTGCCCTTCAGCTTCTGCTTGGGCCCTTTGAGCGGCTGGAACTCGGTCTTGGCGTAAGTCGAGCCGATCGCACCGAGTTTTTCGCAGTTCCCTGCTTCGGTGAACGTCAGCGCGGCATAGCCGGTGGCGTCGAAAGTGGCCGGGGCAGCAACCGAAATTGCGATCGACGCCCCGGCTCCGGTCTGGAGACCCATGGTTCTACTCCTTGGTGGTGAGCCGGCGTCGCCGGCGGGGGATCAACCGCAGATCGCGGCCGAACTGGTCAGGCGGCAGGCTTATCGGCCGCCTTCGCGGGGGCGGGCTTCTGATCCGAGATCAGGCCGGCTGCCTTGAAGTTGCGATATTCGCCGTCGGTGAAATCGTGGGCCTTATCGCCCTCGTATTCTTTCTCGGTGCCAGCATCGCGGAAAGTCTTCAGCGCATAGGCGGTCTTCGTGGTCGACATGGTCTTCTCCTCTTGGGCTCAGACTGCGACGTCGTGGCTGACGCGGAGGTCCTGAGTTCGTTCGAAGGCGCCCCCCAGGCCGATGCCCTCGGGCCCTGCGCCGTCGGTGGTGATCGAGACGGCAGAGCCGCCGCCGATATCGCCCGTCTGATGAGCACAGCAGCGCACGACCAAGCGGCGCAGCAGGCGCTGGTCGCGCAGATTGTCCGCGCGCACCTTCACCGACACGCGCTCGGTCGTGCGAACCGCTGCAGGGCGCTTCAGCGGCTTCCGCTCGACCGTGCTGGTCGTGCTGAGCAGCACCTGCGGCAGCGGAGCGTCATCGGGCAGCCTGCCGATCTTGATGCGCTCCGCCGGGACGATCTCGGTGAGATCGGCGGAGCCGCGCAGCAACGCGCCGACGATGTCCGCAGCTTCTGGCCCGTCGCTCATTGCTCTTCCTCGGGCTCTACGGAGCCGACGATCCTGCCGCCGACGATCCTGCTGTTGATGTACGCCTGCGCCGCACGCACCGCGTCGGCACCGCGGATGTCGAGCGCTGGGCGAAGGAACGGCTTGTCGACAGCGCCGGGATGGCGAACGGTGTCGCCGACGAACTGCCCGTTGATCACCAGCGAGCCCGCCTTCACGAGCCTGTTGATCCTGCCGATCGAGCGGCCCTGCCGCTGATCCTCGGCAACCTTGATGAAGTGCGGCTCGGTCCCCCACTCCTGCCAGACGCCGAGCGAATATGCCCAGCCTGGGCGCACGGTGACCTTGACGACGATGCGGCCGTCGCGGCTGGACTGCCGCGCGTAGATGCCCTCGCGCAGATCCTTGGAGTCCGCTCCTTCCTTCGCTGCTTCCACCAGCACCGCGCCACCAGCGCGGCCGGCGCCGCGGAGCAGCTTACCCTCAATCTCCTTCGGCAGCTGGGCGAAGAAGCGGTCGACCGCGTCCCGCCCGCGCACCGTCACCATCAGGCGGTGTTCCCGGCCGGGCGATAGTCCTCGACCATCATTTCGAGGCCCTCGCGGAAGCCCAGCTCGGCAGGGACCGTAATGATCTGCATGATGCGCTCGGGCACGTAGGCGGCGGCGACCTTGCGGAGCAGCACCAGGCGCATGTCGCTGGTGATGTCCGCCCGGTACCGCATCCGCACGCGCGCCGGGCGCGCCGCGACGTTGATCCCATCGGCCAGGCGCTCGCCGCGGCTGGGCAGCTGGTCCTGCACTTCGGCCCACACCGGCGACCCGACCGCCGCCCATGTGCCAGAGCCCGCGCCGTCGAGGCTCGTGTCGGGCACCGGTCGCTCGATCTGGATGCGGCGGTTCAGCCGCCCCGGCTGGATGATCGCCATCAGACGTGGGTCGCGCGCGCCGCGTGCTGCAGCATGTTCTTCGCCGCCTCGATCGCCGCGCCATAGTTGCCGGTGCGCTCGGTCATCATGCCGGCGACCAGCACCTGGATCGCCTCGACGTACAACTGCGGCACCTTCCCGGCCTCGTAGCCGGCAGTATAGGCAACCGTGATGCCGCCGCCGGCCCGCAGCTGAGGCCAGCGCGCGCCGAGCGCGGGCACGATGCGGGTCGGATAGGTGCCGATCGCGGTGCCGAAGTCGGTGAACGTCGCGTCACCCTCAAGCCCGTCGAACGCGATCGCGTCAATCGAGAGGATCGGGCGGCGGTAGATGGTGAGGGCCTTGCCCCAGGCGGGGAAGCCCATCGTCAGTGTGCGCTTGGCGAGGATCCGGCCGGTGTGGCGCTCCACCCACTCGCGCGCGCTGGTGATCTTCTGCGCGATCAACGCGTCCTCGATATCGTCATCGATCCGGCACTGCGCCCGCGCCTGCTCGACGGTCAGCGGCTCGACCAGCGGGATACTCGGGGCCGGCGCGTCGTCGGTCATCGCGGCATAGGCCGCGACGACTTCCGCGTCGGTGGCGCTGTCGGGCAGGCCGACGAGCTGCCGCATCTCGGCGAGGGTCATTCGATCACCTGAAAGCGCGCGATATAGACCGGGCCGTCGCCGTCGCGGGTGGTGGCGAGCCGCACGTTCTGACCGTCGAGAATGCCACCCTTCACGCTCTCGGGGCGGGCTGAGGAGCGGTTGGGGACGAACGATGCACGGTTGCCCTGCACACCGGCGAGGCCTTCGAACACGCCCGCGATCTCCAGCCGGACGCGGCGCCCGTTGTCGACGTTCACAGCTGCCGCACCGTCAGCACCGCGGTGCGCTCATAGCGCTTCGCTGGCGCGCCGTCGGTCACCACCCGCACGGTGATTGCGACCTGCACGCCCGCCGCGGCGAAGGCAGCCGATTCCCACGCCGATTGATCGACCAGGAACCAGAGCTGGATCTTGTCGCCCGCGATATCGATGATCGGCGCATAGGCGGGGGCGGTGTCGACCGAAATCCCGAGCAGCGCGGCAGAGGACGAGACCTTGATCGCATCGATGCTGGCGATCATCTCGCCCTCGTCGAGCAGGTCCTTGAAGCTGATCGCGTACGGCGCATGGTCGCCGGGGTCGTAGGGCTGCGCCCAGGTGACAGCGCCCAGCGGGATGTTGTTGGGGCGCGATGCCGTCGGCTGGATAATCGCCATGGCCGCGGTGCGATCCGGCGTGGCGATCACCGGGCCGATGCCGGCCCCCGAAGGAGCAGAGAGCAGGCCGAGGACGATCAGGTGCGTCAGCATGGCGGGAGCCTCCTGTTAGCCGGGGATGATGCGGACCGCAGGGAGCAGGTCGGCCGTAGAGCCGGGCGTGATCGCCGCGCGGGCGATCAGCACCGCGTAAAGGCTGGTGCCCGCCGGCAGGCGGAACGGCAGCCCCACGGCGAGGTTCTGCGCCAGCGCCGCGGCGCCCAAGGCGCTCCAGTCGGTGAGGTGGATCACGCCGACGATCTTGTCGATGTCGGCGGCGGCGATCGTCGGCGCCGTCTTGTCGGTCAGCGTCGATGCGGTCGGATCGGCCGAGAAGATGATCATGTCGATCGCGGCCGTGGTCGCGGTCTTCGACAGCAGGCTCGCGGCCTGGATCAGGCCTGCGCCGGCGGCGACGCGCGCAGCGTTCGGCAGCGTGAACTTGGTGCCGATCACCTGGCCGGCCGCGTAGGCCGAGGCGCTGACCGTCGGAGGTGCGGCGGGGGCGCTCAGCAGCACGTCGCCGCCGATCTTGCCCATATAGTTCTCGCCCGCAGGCGTTGCCGCGAGGACGCCGTCGGCGATCGTCTTGAGGCGGCCGAGCATCGTGTAAGCAGCGGGATTGGCTGCGACCAAACCCATGGCGTCGACGCCAGCAGCGTCCGCGATCAGGTTCAGCGCGAACAGGATGCCGCCGATTTCCTTCAGCGCCAGGACTTTGCCGTCAGGGACCGGCGTCGTGATGTTGTCGGCCATGGGGCCCTCCTTCGGTAGGGTGAATGGGCCGCGCGCTCGGCGCGGCCCGGGATCACTTCGCCTTCAGCGCCTCTTCGACGACTTCGTGGCCCGGCTTGTGCGGATCGTTGAAGTCGATGCGGTTCTGCTCGGCGGTGGTGCCGGCGCGAGGATCGCCATCCAGCGCCGGGTGGTCGAGCGCGGCGTGCACTTCGACCTCGGGAGCGCCGGATGCGCCGAAGTCGCCCTTGTCGGTGGTGGTCGCGGGCTCCGCCGCGTGCGTGGTAGCTTTGGTCATGGGGGCCTCCATGGTTGACCGAAACGGCGCAACCCGGCGCCGCTTCGATCAACCGGGCCAGCCGAAGCCGGCCCGGTGAGGTTCGAGGATCAGGCGCCGATCTGGATCACCTTCATGGCGTCCGGGTTCTTCACCCCGCCGCCCACGCGCTTCGTGCAGTAGAAGCTGATGTAGGGCTTGTTGGTGTAAGGATCGCGCAGGACGCGGAAGCCGATGCGGTCGATCACCAGATAGGTCTCGCGCATGTCGCCGAAGGCCATGGCGTTGTTGCCTGCGGCGGCGTTCGGCATGTCGGGCATGTCGACGACCGGATAGCCCGCCAGCGTCGACGGCTGCCCGGCGACGAAGGTCGGCTGCCAGATGTAATTGCCCTGCCCGTCCTTCAGCTTGCGGATCGCTCCGAGCGAGCTGCGGTTGGTGAAGAACTTGGCGTTGGGCGTGTAGATCGCCGGCAGCTTGTAGACCGCGTCGATCACCTTGTCGGTGGTGAACTTGGCCGCGTCGCCGCTGGTGAGCACCTCGATTGCGCCCCACGGGTGCCGGGCCGCCGCAGAGCCGCCGGTCGCGTAGTTCAGGAACCCGTACGGCTTGTTCGTGCCGTCACCGGCAACGAATGCGATGCCTTCCTGGCGGCTGAACTCGGTGTCGATCTCGCCGGTCAGCCAGCTCTCGAGGTCGATCTCGGCGTCGTCCAGCACGTCCTGCGAGGCGGCGGCGTTCGCATAGAGCTGCCCCAGGCCGAACGCGAGCGCGGTAAACTGCGGCGTCGCAGTCGCCGGGCGCGCGGCCGTCTCGCCGACCCAGCCGCTGCCGACCCCGCGATCGGTGAAGAGCTTGGTGAAGCCGGCCTTGCTGATCGTGATCACCGTCGATTCGGCGCGCATCGGCGTGATGAGCTTCAGGCGGCCGGAGATGGTGCGGTCCCACTCCACCGGGGTCAGCAGGCCACCATCGGCGGGCACGCCCTCCGACATCGCAGCACGCGGCCCCTTCTTCTGCTCGGCGGCGAGCTTGAACTCCTCCTCGCGGCCACCCGCCCGCATGAACGAGGCGAAGGCGTTCGTATATTCCGGGTCGGAGGGCGCCACATTGGTGCCGCCGTTTAGCGAGGCTGCCGCCAGCTTCGCCGCGTGATCGTTCAGCGCCGTCTCCAGCGTGTTGAGCGTGGCGTTGATCGTCTCGAGCTTGGCCTTCACCGCCGCGTCGTCGGCCTTGGCGCCGAGATTGCTCTCGATGGTCGCCTTGAACTCGTTGTGGGCGTTCTGCAGTTGGGCGATCATCGCCTTGGGGTCGGTGTTCGCGTCGGCACGGACGGTCGCCGCGACCAGCGCACGCGGCATCGACATGCCGGCGATGATCTCCTGGACCGTCGGCGAGGTATCGAGCTGTGCATCGTCGCCCAGATCGGCGAGGATATCGAAGCGGCCGCGCGGCTGCAGCGTCGGCGCGGTGAGGGTGTAAGTCGGCTTCGGCGTGAACAGCGCGCGAAGCGGATGGGCGAGCACCGTCGCCACCGCCGAGAGGGCGGTTCGAGTAGTGAACTTCATGGTCTTCTCCTGGTCTCAGGCTTGGAAGTCAGCGAGCAGGGACCGCATCGCGGCCATCAGCTCGGGATCGTCGCCGCCAGCGCCAGGCGTGTCGGCATTGTCAGGGGCAGCGTCCGGCGTGCCCTTGAGTGCTTTGATGCGGGAACGCGCTTGCGCCCGCGTCATCCCGCTCGCGAGCAAGGTCAGCTCGAGCGCGCGGATCTCGTTCACCTCCCGGTCGGAGGCCTTGGCCTTCTCGTCGACCTTCATCTGGTCGGCGGAGAGCAGTGCATCGGCGAAGCCGCGGTCGATGGCGGTGCTGCCGGACATGTAGGTCTCGGCGTCCATCCACTTCGTGATCTCCGCAGCCGCCTTGCCCGTGCGCTGGGCGTAGACGTCGGCCATCGCCTGATCGAACGGGGTGAGGAAGGCTGCGACCTCGGCCATGTCGTGGCGGTTGCCCGATGCGACCACCCAGCAATTATGAATCATGACGAAGCTGGCGGCACCGATCTCGACGCGGTCCCCCGCCATGGCGATGATCGAGGCGGCCGAGGCCGCCATGCCCATGACCTTCACAGTGACCTCGGCGGGGTGCTCGCGCAGCACGTTGTAGATCGCAAGGCCCTCGAACATGTCGCCGCCGCCGCTGTTGACCTGCACCTCGACCGGGCGGTTGCCGATCGCGCGGAGCTGAGCGGCGACCTTCTTCGCCGTCACCCCGCCGCCGGTCCACCAGTCCTCGCCGATAACGTCGAACATGGTGATCGTCGCGTCGCCCTGCTCGAGCGCCGCCGGACGAATGCCGGCGGCATCCTCGCTCCAGCGGTCCAGCACCGACACCGGCGAGAAGGCCGACACCTTGCGGTCGGCCGGCACGGGCAGCGCGCCCGGGCGCTCGCGGGCCTGGACAATGCCGACGATCGCGCGCGGGCGCCCCGGCGTCGCGCCGGTGGGCTTCGCGCCGGGCAAGGGCTTGCTGCCCAGCGTCTTGATGGCGTCCGGTCGCCCGGGCGCGCGCGGTTGCTCGCTCATTCGGTTTTCCCTTGCGATTGCGGGGCTGCGGTCGGTTGCGGGATGGCGTCTGGGCCAGTCTCGTCGCCTGTTTTCGGGTTGAGGTCGAAGGCGGCGCGCACCTCGTTCGGCGATCGATAGCCCTGGTTCGGGCCGAGGGCGGCCTTGAAGAACTCCGCCTGATCCTTGAGAGAGCCGCGCAGCAGCGCCCCCTCGTTGAACTTCACGTAGAGCTGTTCCGCGTTCTGCTCGGCTTCGGTGAAGCACGAACGCTCGATCGCCTGCTCCCAGGCGACGAACCACGGCATCAAGCAGTAGGTGACGAAGAACAGGCCGAGCTGCTCGATGCCGCTGCCCCAGCTGGTTTCGTCGAACATAAGCAGCGGGCGCGGCACGCCGGTGAAGCGGGAGACCTCCTCCGCCTGGCGCTTCCGAAGCTCGTCGTATTGCGCATCGCGCGCGCTGGCGATGAACGGCTTGGCCTTCATGCCCTCTTCGAGGATCATCCAGGTGCCGGCGTTATCGGCGCCGGTGTAATCCTCCGCCATGCTCTCCTTGAGGCGCGCGATCGCCTCGTCGCCGAGGCCCTTGTCGGTTTCCAGCGCGCCGCCCGCCATCACGCCACCGTTGAGCAACTTGCCGGCCGCGCGCTCGGCGTCCGCGGCGATGCCGATGGAGTTGCGCGCCATGTCGATCAGGCTGACGCCGTTCAGACCGTCTCGGGTGACCGGGTGGCGGAAGTGGAAGACTTCGGTGGCGGGCAGGATCACGGTCCCACCGCTCTTCCGGCGATACTCGAACGTCAGCCGCCAGTCGTCGGAGAGCTTCGGCGTGACAGCGCCGCGCGGCAGGGGCACCAGCTGTACCACCTTCCCGCCCAGCCCGCGGATGATCAGGGCATAGGCATTGCCCTGGCGCAGCGCGAGCTGCTGCATGTAGCTCTTGAACTCGAAAGCGGTCTGATAGGTGTTCGGGCGCTTGTGCAGCACCCGATAGAGCGGGTGATCCTTCGCCTTCTCGATGTGCTCCTGCCCGCGCGCGTCGACCGTTCGGCGCATCAGGAAGGTGGGCAACATGCCGATCGACGCCGCAATCAGGTTGACCGCACGAAAGAACGTGCTGTTCCGCAACGAGATCAGCTCGCCGACGTGCGTATCACTCGCCGCTGGCGCTGTACCTCGCACGAAGTCGGCGAACTCCGGGCTGTCGAGGTCCATCACCTGGCGGGCGCTGACCGGGCCGTTGCGCTCGACCATCGTCGGCGCGCGCGGCGCCTCCGATCGGCGATTGCCATATGCGCGGCGGTAATCGTCGGGCGAGATGCCTGCCATGCGCCCTCCTTCAGACCCGAACGATGCCGCGGCGGGTGTAGACGGACGGCGGTACCGCCGCCGGGTTGCGGGCCATCAGCATGACGGCATTGAATAGGGCGATCAGCGGGTCGATCTTGGCCTTGCCGGCGATCTGCTTGGTGATCAGCACCGCGTTCCCGCGCTGCTCCGCCTTGGCGTTGCCGACGCACCAGTTCATCAGCTCCTGCACGGCATGGAGCAGCGTGCCGTCCTTCAGCTTGCGCTCCGATCCCCAGACCGCGGCGGAGAGGCGGAAGCCCTGCGAGATCGCCAGCAGCTGCTTTTCGGTGAAGCCCCGGCCGATCAGTTCGTCGACTATCGCCGCAACCCCTGCCGGGTCGAGCCCGATTGCATACTCCTCCGGGAAGAGGCCCGCGACCTTCACGCGCTCGAGGATGTCCGCCAGCTCGACCAGATCCTGCGTCGGATCGGTGCACTTCGTCAGCGTGCCCTCGGCAATGAAATCGTTGAGCCGGCTGGCGATGTCCTTGCGCCGCTCGAAGACGTCCAGCTGCGCCCAGGCATGCGACCAGCTCAGCCAGGCCTTCGTCTCGCGGTGCCTGCCGAGCAGCGTCATGCCGAGCAAGTCGTCAAGGCCGCCGCCATCGATCCCGGCAACCACCACCTCGCAGATGGCGAGGAACTGCTCGAGCGTGCCGTCCCAGATCTCCGGAGGCGCCGCGGCGGCTTCCCAGTACAGCGCGCCGACCCAGGCATCATGCCGCAGACCGACGCCGATCTCGACGTTGAGGTGCTTCGCGTAGAAGACCTGCTTGGTGCCGTCCTCGGCGTTCTCGACCTTGCGGAACTCGCTCTCCAGCCACTTCTGGCTGACCGAGCGCCCCAGGTTGGGGTTGGTGATGTAGAAGTTCTCGGGGAGCAGATGGTCGCCCGCTGCCATCATCTCCTCAGGGAACTCGTAGAGCACCGGGAGAAATTCGTTGTCCTGCACCAGCCCGTCGCGAACGTCGCGCGCATAGGCCAGCTTGTCCTTGAACACGCCCGCCGGCGGCTCGTCCGACTGCGTCGTCAGATAGAGGGTGTACCCCTCCGGCCTGGAGACCTGCCCGCCCGCCGCCTCGCGGAGCATCGCGTCGGCCGTCGCCTTCTTGCCGAACAGCCAAAGCTCGTCGACCAGCACCCGGCTGGCCTTCTTGCCCGACACCGTCGCGCTGTCGGCCGCGACCACCTTCAGGGTGGCCTTGGTCACCCGGTTCGTGATGAGCCGGATATGCTCCTGTATGTGGAGCAGCGCGTCGAGCTCCTCGTCGGCGCGGATCATGTCGCAGGCGGGCTTGAAGCTGTTGCCTGCAACCTCGATCGTCGGCGCCAGGATCAGGTTCTCGTCCGATTCACGCCATCCGCAGATCAGCTCGGTGAGCATGATCCCGGCGGCGATCGTCGATTTCGTGTTCTTCTTCGAGACCAGCAGCATGCCCTCGCGGATCATCTGCTGCCCGGTCTCGTGATCGTACGCGCCGAAGATCGCGGCGGCGAAGTCTAGCAGCCAGCCGTCTGCCGATTCCCCGATAGTCGGGCGGCCCGGCAGGTCGACGATCCGGAGCGACTTGAACACCGCCATCTTCGCCTCTGCGGAGGCGGCGAACAGCGGGTCGAACGGCATGAGCGTTCGCCGCTGCCGGATCCGGTCCTTCCAGTCCAGGCAAGCGGTCGACCAGGTCGGTGCCACCCTACTTCACAGCCTTGAGCGTCGGTGGTCCCAGCGGCTGGAAGCGCCGGCCGACCTCGTTCGCCTTCTCCTGGGCGGCTTGCTTCTTCCCCTGCGGTGCCGCGGCCTCGTTGAGCGTCTTCAGTGCGAGCGCGAGCGTCTTCATCGTGTTCGCCCTATTGCCCAGGCTCAGCGCCTTCAGCATCGCGTCGCGCCGGCTGTCGTCATCATCGTCGGCGGTGGCGGCGATGATCAGATCCTCAAGCTCGCCGCGCTGGCTGGTGACCGCGTCCAGCTCGTCGAGCATCCGCCCGACCAGCCCCCGGCCATCGTCGGCGATCTGGTTGTGATCGCGGGGCGCCTCCGGGTCCGATCGCGGCGGCGGAGGTGGCTGGCGGGCAGGTTCGCACCGGTTCGCACTGCGAACCTCGCGAACCCACCCCAGCGCCTTTGCCTTCTTTCGAATAGCCGCGTCCGAAATCTCGTGCCGGTCAGCTATTTCGCGGATGGAGTCTTCGCCCGCCAAGTATTCGAGCTCGATCCGAGCCCAATCGATAGTCGATTTCCGTGTCGCCATCGGCGGCTACCTCCGGCGAAAGTTCGCACCCCCAGCCGCTCCACCAGGATTTTTTCTGCGCGTGGGACGGGGCCGGTCCAGTGCGGCGGCGCCCGGCCAGACTTTTGACCGGGGGGTGGGTGGTGTCAGCGCTTGTGCTTGCCGCAGCGCGGGCACCATATGGCGGCCTCGCGCTCACCGAGAACGACGAACATCGAACGCTGCCACTGGTGGCGGCAAAGCATGAGCTTCAGTATCCTGATCATGCGCATGTTGCCGTCTCCCTAGGCCCTGCCGCGCTGCTCGGCGCGCTGCTTCGCACCGTCGTGGCAGGGCTTGCAGAGCGTCTGCAGGTTATCGTCGTCCCAGAAGAGGCGCTCGTCGCCGCGATGGGCTTTGCGATGGTCGGCGACGAGCAGCGATGTGTTGGGCTCGATGCGGCCGCAGCCCGGCCACTGGCAGTGATAGGCATCGCGAGCGAAGATCCGGAGGCGCGTCGCGCGCCAGCGAGGCGTCTTGTACCACTGCCGCCACGGGCTCGCCTGCGTCCGCCCGCGATCGCCGCTATCGAATGTGGTGAGCCGGGACGGCAGCGAGGCGAGCCTGGGTGGCAGGCCCGCCAATCTCCGTTTGCTCATAGCTTAGCACTCCTGCCCAAGCGCGGTGCGCTGGTCAGTTGGTGGCGATGCGCAGTGGCATGGTGACCAAGATCGTCTGTCGCCGTAGCTGCTCAAGCAGCGAGCCCCGGAAGGCTGTTCCCGTTCTGTATCAATGTCGGAACGAGTTGCCAAGCCTCGATCTCAACAGGGAACATGCCGCCGAAGTCGACCAGTGCGGAAGCGCCCCGCCCCTCTAGGATGCGGCCGACGAGCCCATCGAACGCAGGCATATCGGACACGGTGACCTCTGCCCCGGTAGGCAGGTCCTTCACCTCTTTGCGCAGAGCTTTTCGCTTCTCCTTCGCGGTCCGCAGCTGCTCGGCGCGGGCCAGCCGCTCAGCCTCGCGTGCCTCGGTGGCGAGCTGCTCGGCGTGCTCCGATGCCGCGCCCTCCTCTGCCATGCGAAGGCCCATGATGCTGGCGTCACGCACAAGAGGAACTCGCCCTGCCCGATGGAATATGGAGAAGCTGGGATGCCTCTTGGGCTCGGCGACAGACGCTCGCACCAAGTCGTCGAGTTGACCGGACCGCGCGAACACGAAGCCAGGCAGGATGGGCAGCTCGACATCGATCAGCTTGCGGGTTTGCCCCAGCACCAAGCGACGCGCCTGCCCCGGCGCCGGCCGACGGATCGTGCGCACCGGCGTCCACACCTCGAAGCCAGCATCGGCCAGTGACTTGGAAAGCGGCACGGTGCGCCCGCCGCTCGTCCGCAGAATGCACCAGGTGCCAGCCGTGCCCATGTTCCCGCTCATCTCAACCACCCCAATACTCCCAACCCGCACCCGAATCACGCTTTGTTCTCGTTCTCAAGCGGCACGCTGCTCCGCTTCGACCACTTCCGCGGCGAGCGCCCGGTCAACCTGATCCTGCGTCAGCGCGCCACATGCGAGGCCGAGGCTGCGTATCTCAGGCTTCATGCGTCGGATCTCGTCGTCGCTCATCGGCGCAACCTCCTCCTCTTCGGCGACTTCGCGGCGCCGCGCCTCGGCCGCCATTTGCCGCAGCCGCTCGCACGCAAGGCGGTGGCGAGCCATCAGCCCGGCGGCGAGGGTGCGGATCACGCCCTCGATCTGGTTCGCGAACTGCATCGGCTGGTGCAGCGCCGCTTGGGCAGCCTCGCGGGCAACGCGGCCCGGCAGATCGCCAAGAGCGGTCACCATCACGCTCAGCCAGGCGTCGGCCTGATCCTGGCTGATGCCGGGCGAAACCTTGGTCAGCAGCAGGGACAGGTCCTCGCGCAGCCCCACGCTGAGCTTTGACGCGAGGGTCAGCGGGCCGGGCTCCGCCTCCTTCAACGGCGCGAGGCCGCGCTCATACCGGGCCAGCAGCGGAAAGAGCTCCAAGCCCTCCGCCAGCGCCATCGCCTCGCTGAGCGTCCAGTTCGAGCCGCTCGCGAAAGCGGCGACTGCTCTCGATTGGTCCGCTCGGTCGGCCGTGATGAGGTGATTTGCCATGTCGCAAGCATCCTTCGATGAATGATTTTGGGTCGATCGCGCCTTCGCGCTGGGCCTTGCCGAGTGCGGTGATCACCGCCTCCGCGCCGTGGTCGCGCTTCCACTTGCCGAGGATCCGGCCCGCGGCGTCCGGGGCCATGCCGGCCGCGCCGAGCAGCTGGCGTCCTGCGTCGAACATGACCTTCTCGGCATCGGGTGGGCTTGGCGGCGCCGCGGCGCCCGATGCGTCAGCATCGGAACTAGTATGTCCCTGTCCCTCTCTCTGTCCCTGTCCCTTGGATGCCTCGTCCTTGGGGACTTCTGGCTGTGTCCCTAGGGACAAATTGGGGACTTGGACGGGCTTGTCCCTTGCAAGGAACTCCTCAAGGGTCGGGGATGGCAGGTCCGTGCCGTTGCGCTGGTTGGCCTTCTTGATGCGCGCCAGCTCGGTGCGCCAGCGCTGCTCTTGCTTCCGGCGCCACGCCTCAATCACCAGCTCGGCAACAACAGGATGGTAGAGGCGGCCGTCGCTGCACATCACGAAGCCTCGCATTGCGTCCGCGCGGTGCTTTCGAAAGGTGCGAACGTCGCGCCCAAGCCCGCATAGCCGGGCGAGCACCGCGTCATTGTCGGGCAGCGAGCCTGCGGGCACCTGGTGCCACGACGACGCCCAGAGCAGCACCGCATACCAACAGGCCTCCGGGTGCGCCTCGGCCGCTAGATCGCTGTCGCGCAGTCGGGCGACGTGCAGCGGCATGAAAGGGAAATCCTGAAGGTCAGCATCCGCCGGCGTCAGGGGCGCGGGGTGTGTCATTGGGCCGGAGGCTCCTGGACTTGGATGGAGACGAGCACGCGCCCGCCCTTCACCGGCTCGGCCATGATCGGCCGCTGCAGGCGGAACAGCTTGTCGTCGACGCCGAGCGCCCCGGCGATGCCGTCGAGGTAGGCCTTCAGGCTGGCGATCGCGTTGTCCTCATCGGGGGCGGCGCGCGTCTTCGGGTGGAAGGTCAGGGTGACCGCCAGAGGCGTGTCCGCGGGGAAGCGCGGGCGACCGGCTGCGATCACAGCCTCACCGCCGACCCGCCTCGCCTTCTTCTTCGCCTTGTGAACGGCCATGTGGTGCCCGCGCCCGTTGGGGCTGAGGATGCGGGGCGGCCAAGGAAGCTCTGCGATCATCAATCTCGATACTCGTGCGCGTGGGGCGGTGCGCCGCCGGATTGAGCCCGGCGGCGCTGTCGTGCTCAGGCTTCCGGCTTACCCACCAGGACGGGCAGCTCCGTCTCGACGCGGACGCGCTCCAGCGATTCGCTGAAGGCGTGATCGAAGGTGCGGTCGGTGCGCCACAGCTCGAACCAGAAGGTCAGGCGTCCCTGCGCCGCGCGGTACCGGAGCCGGGCGGCGAGCCGGTACAGCGGCCCGTTGCGGAACACCGGGATCGCGATCAGGAACAGCGACGGCACCTTGAGCGGCGCACCATGTTCGTCGGTGTGCCGCGCTTGGAAGCGCACGACGCCCTCCCCGCTCGCCAGGTTCACCGCCTCCTGTACGATCGCTTCGTCGTTCACCTGCAGGCCGCGGGCGAGCTCCATCAGCTTGTTCGGCGTCGCGATGGTGTCCGGGCCGCCGAGAGTGTCGACCAGCCGCTGGAGATCTTCCGGGAGCGAATCCTCGCCGGGGATCAGGTAAAGCACGTCGATGATGCGGTTCTCGAGGAAGGCCGCGAACTCGGCCATCGTCATCTTCTCGTCATTCGCCTCGGCCCAGGCCTGCCACTCGTCGGAGAGCGGGAAGGCGAAGGTGGAGCGATGCTTGCCGAAGCGGGGATCGCCGGCCGAGCCGATGCGATGGTAGTCGAGAACCGCGGTAAGCGACGGGTTCTTGCGGTCGTCGTTCGCGAAGACGATCGAATCCGCATCCTTGAAGCGGTTGACGTGCTCGATCAGGCTGTCGAGCGACAGCATGGTTGCAGTGCCATGCCGGAAGCGCGGCTCGTCGCGATACGGTTCGAAGATCTTCGGATCGATCGGGTTCACGCTGTTCCCAGACCGGACGGCCAGCGCGCAGACGCCGGTCGACGGATCAAGCACCGTGATGACCTCGGCTTTGACGTAGTCTTCCACGAGGCTGCGGACATCCTGGACGAGATCGCCGGCGGGCACGGTGGCGGTGGTGTCGGTGGTTGCCATGGGTGTTTCCTCTCTTGGGGTCAGGCGTCGCGGAAGCCGCCGGCGCCGCCGACTTCGCGGACGCCGAACAGGTGGCCCTGCGCGGGATTGCTGGGGGTGAAGCGCATGTCCTCGGTGGTCCACATGACCGACTTCGGACGCTTGGCGACCGGCAGGTCGACCTTGTGCTTCGCGGCGATGCTGAACACGCGCCCTTCGAGGGCGAAGTCGAAGGTGAGCGTCAGCTTGCCCTTGGACTTGCCGCCGCTGTCGATGGCGGCGTTCGCCATCTCTCCGGCGAGGCTCTTCATCACCTCGGTCAGCTCGGCATCGAACTGGCCGTCTTCGAGGAAGCGGACGAAGTCCCCGAAGCTGTTGGCGGCGGGCGGCATGCGGCCCCCGTCGGCGGGCGGGATCGGCGGGAGTGCCGTCCCTCGTTCAGGCGTGGTGTTCACGGTGTTCTCCTTTCACAGGCTTGAGAGCGGTGACGCGGTTGTGGAACTTGGTGGCCTCGCCCTTCCGGGCGGCGGCCTGGCGCGCGGCGCGGGCGCGGCGGCGCTCGGCGAGCGCGCGATCGAGGTCGCGGGACAGCCGGGCGCGCTGAAGCCAGAGCGAGAGGCGGCGAGCTGCTTCGAAGATCGCCGGGCGCGTCACTGTTCGGCCTCTGCGAAGCCGACGCGCGCTTCGATGGGGATGAACACGAACCCGTCGATCTCGTGGCGCACGGGCGAAACACGCTCGTCTTCCATGCGCCAGACGCCGCCGACGCAGCGCGGCGCACCGCAGTCTGCCCAGACCTCGGCGACGGTACGGTGGGACAGGAACGGGTACCGCTCCCCTGCCCCGGCTTCAGCGCGCAAAGATGCGCTCGCAGAAGCTGCCTGGGCAGCCGCCGCGCCAATCGTGGCGATCATGGTGCACTCCTTCAGCCGGCCCCGCGCCGGCGGGTTATCCTCGGTTAGAGACCAGCCGTAGGCTCAGGCGCTCGCGAAGCCGGTCGATATGCTTGCCGGCGCTCTCGACGGCGGACGCCATGGCGGCCAGCTCGCGATCGTCGACGATGTTGTCGTCTTCCAGGGCCTCGGCGAGTTCTGCGAGCAGGGTTGCGAGCGCCGTGAAGCCAGCCCGGTCACTGCCCGCCCCGCTCTGCATCTCCACGAGCTTGAAGCCGAGCAGGTTGAAGACGGGATTGGCGAACCGGCCGTCCCAAGCCTTGCAGCCGAGTAGGAAGGCGAGCACGCCCATCTCCCCCTCGCCCTTGCGATAGCGCTCCGCCGAATCCTTCGACCGACCGAGCACCACGCCCAGATCCTGGTCGGTTGCGCCATCCTCGCGACGGATGTCGTCGAGACTGTCGCCGATCGTCTTGAGGAGCAAAGATGCCGTTACGGTCTGATATCGACCGTAGATCTGCTTGCCGCTCAACGTGCATCCTCCGGAGCATGGAAAAAGGAACCGGTCTCAGCGGGAAAGACGGGCGCGGATGCCAGGGAGGGGAGATCCGCGCCCGCTCCCGACACGCCGTCAGCGATCAGGGGGGCTTCGCTGACGGCCGAGAGGCCGCAATTTCGATCGGTGCAGGTGGCAGCGTCCGGGTGCCAGCCGCCCGAGCCGCAGCGCGAGCGGTGGGAGACGATCCTGGCGCGGATCGCCGCCTCGTGGTCGAGCGCGATCATGCTGCCTGGGCCTCATCGCGCACAGCTGCGGCAGCGGCCAGCGCCTCGAAGGAAACCTCATGCCCGAGCTCGTTCCCGATGGCGGCGATGTGCGACCAATACTTTGCAGGGATGACTCGGCCGCTGAGCGACCAAGACCGGACGGTCACATCAGCGACGGTTACGCCGCGGGACCGGAGCGCATCTGCAAGAGCCTTCGCCCCGCCTAACGCTTTGATTGTCGCGATATGATCCATAGCTCGAGCGTGCTACCAAACATAGCGCTACATAGCAACATGATTTGTAGCGCCGTTGCGTGCGACGGACGGATCATGCCCGAAGGACTAGACTTTCCGCACGAGCGGCTTGCATGGGCGCGACAGCGCGCGGGGTTTCCGGATAAGGCGGATTTCGCACGGGCTATGGGCGTAAACGCGACGACGTACCGTGCTTACGAGAACGGGCAGAACGGCTTTGCGAAACTCGCGGCTCAGTTCGCCAAGAGGCTTGGGGTAAGCGCGGAGTGGCTCCTAGAGGGCGGCCCACCGCCAACCGGTCCCATAGAGGTTGCCGATGTGCCGCCGGCTATGCTGGCGACCGCCGACGACGGCACGGTGGAGCTTCAACGCCTGGATCTATCCCTATCGATGGGTCCTGGCACGCTCATCGACGACTATGTCGAAGCCGAGCCGGTGCGCTTCGACCCGTCGTTCGTGCGACTGATCACGCGCGCGCCGTACCATCGCCTGAAGCTGGTGACCGGCATCGGCGACAGCATGTACCCCACGCTGAACTGGGGCGACACGATCATGATCGACACGACCGATCGTGCGCTCGGCAAACAGGACGCGATCTACTGGATCTCGGTCTACGGTGCATCCGGGCTGAAGCGGCTGCGGGCGATCGGGAAGGGCAGAGTGCTGGTGGTGTCGGATAATCCTTCGGTGCCAGACCAAGAGGTTGATGCTGAGGATCTACGGATTGAGGGGAGAGCGGTATGGTTCGCACGCGGACTGTAATCGCCGCTATCTGCTTGAGCGCGGTTCCAGCTTGCTACAGCACAGCCAGCGAGACGCAACGTATTCAGCTCTCTTGTGAAGGCGTAGATATATCGTTCGGACGAATATCTACCGGTATCTCGTCCATAAGCACGCTGCCAACACAGCGTTATATCATCGATCAAGGCAAGAAGCGGATCTACCACATCCTTTCTGACGGGAGTGAAGATGACGTTTGCTACAAGCCCGTCGGGTGCAAGGTCGAATTAACGGAAAGGCGGTTTTTCGCACGGCTTGATCTGGGTGGCGGCAGTGAATCGACCGTGAGCATTGATCGCCGAAGCGGACTGGCTACCGTGATACTGTCCGTTGGTGATGATCGCACTAGGGTTTACAATCTCTGGAACATGACCTGCGATAAAGCCGGCGATGCAGCTATGCCAGCCAACCGGTTCTGAAATGTTTCGATCGATGAGTCTGTCGGTGGTCGGCGCAGACTACGCGAATAAGCGCGGCCCGACCCGCCGCTTCGAAATCGCGATGTGCATCCCCGGTGAGCCGACAGAGCTGCGCCCGGAGCCGGGCAACCCGGCCGATCCGCAGGCTGTCGCAGTCTACAGTGCCCGTGGTATCCAGATCGGCTACCTCACCGCTGAGCGTGCGCCTTGGATCGGCAGTATGATCCGCAATGGCCGTGAAATGGCGGCCATCTTCCAAGCTCCGACACCCTACGGCGCACTAGTGCGCCTGGCATTCGACGGCGATCGACCTGAGCTGCCGCCCGCGCACGAGCCTGTGCAAGAGGTGGACTGGGACGGTGTCGATCCTGTCTACGACGAAAACTGAGAGCGAGCAGCGCTACATTTCATGTTGACATGCTACAAAACGTAGCGAATAGATAGCGCGATCGCAGCATTCGGCTGCGCGGAGCTATCGATGCAACAGCATCCCTCACTCAACGACCCCGACGTCCTGCAGGTAGTCGACGACTTCCGCAGCGACGTGCTGGCCATCCGCGATATCACCCGCCCGCTGGTCGGCATGCCGTTCGACGATCCGCGCCGCGCCACCATCGGTGCCCAGGTGCAGCAGCACATGGACGGCATCGACCTGCGCGCCGGGCGCCTGGGCATTTCCGGCCTGGTGCTGTTCGAGCTGATCAACATGGCGCTCGATGCGGAGCGTGTGGTTGGCGACGGTCCGTGGTTCGTGTCGCTGTTCCCGAACAAGGTGTGCGCCACCGCGCATGGCGTGATCGACTATCGGTTCACCGATCCGGTGCAGGCCGCATCGTTCCTGGGTTCGTGCCGCCGCGACGGCGGGCGCGTCCTCTCCAACGTGCAGGCGGCCGCATGAAGCCCGCCCCTGTCCGCTTCCGGGCCAGCCAGCGCCCCGAGGATACCAAGCACTGGGGTGCGCTCTGCATCGCCACCGAGCGCCGCGCGCCGTTTAAGGCCGCCCAGCCGAAGGAGCGCCCCGCGCTCTATTGGTGGCCGCTGTGACGTTCCCCCGGCAGCCCGAGCACATCAACCTTTCGCCCTCCGGCTGGAGCCCGTGGATTGGCTGGGGTGAGACCCGCGAGGATCGCTTCACCCGCGCCCAGGTGGCGGAGATGCAGCGGCTCGGCATCGATCCCGTCAACCCGCCGCGGGTCGTGACTGTCTATCGCGAGGCGACGCAGCGCGAGGATGGGCATCGCCGCGGCTCCCTTCCCAAGGTCTTTCAGTTCGATTGCCCGGTGCTGTCGGTCACCAAGGACAAGCGCCTGCGCGTGATCGCGCCGAACGGCGACGTGAAGATCGTCATGGAGGACGGCTGGGCGGCCGAGCCGGATCCGTTCAACCGCCACCTCGTAAACGAAAGGAAAGCCAAGTGAGGATTTCCTTCTCCGGCGCCGTCTGCTGGCTAGGCGCGGTCCTGCTCGCCAGCATGCTCATTCGGTGCGTCGTAGCGACGTACCAGCCCCGATCCCCCGAGGTGGCCTCCGCTACCCCCACCCTCGTGGTCGCAAGCAGCGCACAAGCGCGCACCCTCGCTCCGGCCGCGGAGGCCGGCCGGAGCACCTATCAAGGGCAGCACCAATGAGCGCCGACAAGCCGCACGAACGCTTCAGCGCCCAGGCGACCTTCTACCTTCGCAACCTCGATCCTGAGGACCTGCAGGCGGAGGCTATCGCCGTCCACTACCAGGACCCGCCGCGGCCCAGCGAGAGCGGTGGTACCACCATCAGCCTGCGCTTCCCGGCCCTGATCGTAGCACACTACGTCGCTGAGGGGGGCGCGGTGGCTGAGAAGGTGGCCCGGATCCTCAACGCTCATTGGGACGACGAGTGATGGCCTATGCCGACCGCACCGAAGTCGCCTTCGAGAAGTCGATCGCCGAGATCGTCGGAATGCTCCGCCGGGCGGGTGCGCAGTCGATCGGGCAGATGGACGAGCCGACGCGGTTCACCATCCAGTTCGCGCTCGCCGACCGCCTGGTCCGCTTTGCGATCGCGATGCCCTCGATCGAGGACGCGCCGAAGCGCGACGGCCGCGGCGCAGCGCTGGATGCGAAGCAGCGGTCCACACGTCGCGAGCAGATGGTCCGCCAGCGCGGTCGCGCGCTGATGTTGGTGATCAAGGCGAAGCTGGAGAGCGTCGAGAGCAAGGTCGAGACCTTCGAGGAGGCCTTCCTCGCCAACGTCGTCATGGCGAACGGTCAGACGCTCTACGAGCGCGTCGCCGAGCCGATCGCTGTCGAATACCGGACCGGCGCTGTGCAGCCGTCCTCCACCCTCTTTCTATCGGGGCCGCGAAATGGCTGAGAACACGAAAATCGAGTGGGCGCACCACACCTTCAACCCGTGGATCGGCTGCACCAAGGTCGGCCCGGGCTGCGATCACTGCTATGCGGAGACGCTGGCCACCAGCCGCCTCGGCGTGATCTGGGGTAACGAGGGCGAGCGCCGCCGCACCGCCGCGTCGACGTGGAAGCAGCCGCGCCGCTGGAACAACCGGGCGGCCGCGCGCGGCGTGCGGGAGCGCGTCTTCTGCGCCAGCCTGGCAGACGTGTTCGACAACCGCGCAGATCCCGCCGTGCGCGCCGAGCTGTTCCAGCTGATCCGCGAGACGCCGCAGCTCGACTGGCTGTTGGTGACGAAGCGCATCGGCAACGCCGCGGCGATGGCCGAGGCCGCCGGCGGCATGCCGGAGAACGTCTGGCTGGGCGCGACGATCGTGAACCAGGAAGAGGCGAACCGCGACATCCCGAAGCTGCTGGCGACGCCCGCCAGCGTGCGCTTTCTGTCGATGGAGCCCCTGCTCGGTCCGGTCGACCTTGAGGTCGCATGGCACGGCGAGAACGCGCTCTATTCGGAGTGCTGGGGCGACTGCTCGTGGTGCAAGAATGGCCACCCGCCGCTGCACAACTGCGCCGCCGGACGGCAGAGCGAAGCCGACTGGATGAAGGCCCGCTCGGGGCTCGACTGGGTGATCGTCGGCGGAGAGAGCGGCCCGGGCGCACGGCCGATGCACCCCGACTGGGCGCGCCAGCTGCGCCAGCAGTGCGCGGACGCGGGCGTGCCGTTCCTGTTCAAACAGTGGGGCGAGTGGCGCGAGTGGGATGACGGCAATGGGAACCCCGAGCCGGAGGAAGTCGAGGACGACTCCGAATACGCCGACATGGTCTATGCCTCAGCGATCCGGCCCGCCCTCATCTCCGCCGACGGCAGCGTCTACAGCCGCGACGAGCTGCCCGAGGAGGTGCCGTGCCGCCTGGTCGAGCGCGTTGGCAAGCGCGTCGCCGGCCGCCTGCTCGACGGCGTCGAACACACCGCGTTCCCGGGCGAGGTGACCCATGGCTGACACGATCGACGAGGCGAACGCGCTCGCCGAGCAGCACCTCGAGCGCAGCCTGCGCGCGGCGCGGCAGCCGATCCCCGTCGGCGCGCCGGGCGAGTGCGAGGGATGCGGCGATGACATGCCCCGGCTGGTCGACGGCCTCTGCGGCTTCTGCCGCGACGGGAGGCGCCGGTGAGCGTGATCGATCGCTCCTCGCGGCCGGAGGTCCGCAACCCGGTCCTTGGCCTTCCCGCTGCGGTGCAAGCGCTGCGCTCGCTTGACCCCCAGCAGCGCGCTGCCCTGAAGGTCGTGTTGATGGAAATCCGGAAGGAGGCGCTGTCGCGGGAGCGGGAAAGCTACCGCCGACGGAAAGGCCCCATGGTTTCCTACTGGATGGCCGCGGCGACCTACCTGAAGCACATCGCTCATGCTCTTGGGAAGCAGCACGCATGAAGACGCAGAACCTCTTCGGCGACGCATCGATCGTGCAAGCCGAGTTCGTCGAGATGACGGTCGCCTCGCTGCTGGCCTATTGGGACCAGCACGAGCACATCGCGGTGGCTTGGTCGGGCGGGAAAGACAGCACCGCGCTGGTCACCCTCGTGGTGAACCTCATCGAAGCTGGCAAGCTGCCCCGCCCCAAGAAGCTGTACGTGTTCTACGCGGACACCCGGCAGGAGCTGCCGCCGATCCAGCGCAGCGCCGAGCTGATCATGGAGAAGCTGCGCGAGCGCGACTGGATTGAGGTAATCGTCGTCCGGGCGAACCTCGACAAGCGCTTCTGGGTCTACATCCTCGGGCGCGGCGTGCCGCCGCCGAACAACAACACACTCCGCTGGTGCACCCGGCAGATCAAGGTGGAGCCGATGACATCGGCGCTCGAGCAGGCGCTGCAGGGCATCGAGGGCTCCGCGCTGATGCTGACCGGCGTGCGCCAGGGCGAGAGTGCGGTGCGCGACGGACGGATCGCAATGAGTTGCTCGAAGGATGGCGCCGAGTGCGGCCAAGGCTGGTATCAGCAGGTGCTGCCGGAGGCGAAGGGCATCCGCGGCAGGGTCGCCACGCTGGCGCCTCTTCTGCACTGGCGCGTCTGCACCATCTGGGACTGGCTGAAGGTGTTCGCGCCTATGCCCGAGTTCGGGGCTTGGCCGACACAGATCTTGGCGGACGCTTACGGCGGCGACGACGCGACGGAGCTGGCGGCGCGCACCGGCTGCATCAAGTGCCCGCTGGCCTCTGCCGACACGGCACTCGACTATATCATGACGCTCGACGCATGGGCGCATCTAGAGCCGCTCAACCGGCTGCGCGCGCTCCATGAATGGCTCAGGAAGCCGGCGCAGCGGCTCCGCAAAGCCGGCGCCGAGCTGCTCAAGTCGGGCGAGCTGGCGAAGAACCCGCAGCGGATGGGGCCGATCACCTTGGAAGCCAGGCTGCAAGCGCTCGGGGAGCTGCTGGCGATCCAGGCGGAGATCAATGCAGCCGCCGCGTCGCGCGACCGGCCGGGCATCGACCTGATCAACGCCGAAGAGGAGGCGCGCATCCGCGGCCTGATCGCTGCCGGCACCTGGCCGGACGGCTGGGATGGTGATGAGCCGATCGCCACGACTTGGCTCGACAAGGTCAACCAGGACGGCTCGATCGAGCCGATCCTCTTTCGGGAGTTGGTGGGACAATGACGCTCGCTCGAACCGATACCCGCGAGGCCGACCGCCGCCTCGTCGAGAAGATCCACGCGCATATCACCTTCGGCCGCCACGACCTCGTGTTCGCCGCGATCGACCGCGTCCGCGAGGAAGCGATCGCGCGCACGAAGCTGAGCGAGATGCCGGAGGCGCAGCGCCGCATGCTGCTCGCCAGCCGCCCCGACGACGTCACCGGCGAGGAAGGTATCGGCGTGGAGTTGCGCACCGGTGCCGACATTGCCGTCGCGAAGGCGCTCGAGCGACGCGGCCTCGGCACCCGCGAAGAAGGCGGCTCGCTGCCCGGCATGTACTGGTCCAACCCCGAAGGCCTGGCGCTTCGGAAGTTCCTGATGGAGAGCGCGAGGTGACCAAGAAGATCAGCGATCAATCCACCGCCTTAGTTATCCTCGCCGTTATGCGTGGGAACAGGTCTTTAGCTAGCCTATCGAGGCGACGTCCACTTACATGCGACGGCCTGCGCTCGTACGCCTCTTCCGCCTTGGCCAATACACGGATGCAACGCTCAACATCCAGAAATTTAGCGTCAAACATCAAAGCCTCCATTATGTGAGAGGCTCCGTATACATTCCATCCGCGAGATTTACGAGGGGTATTGACCATGTCGTCAATACCCCGATTTCCCTTAATACTTACGACGACGCGCGTCGCAGGACAAAAGGAGCTCAAAAATGCACATCGAGGCGCGGGAGGAGTTCGCCCGCAATTACAGCCGCCAGCGGGACAGCTTGCTGCGGCTCGCAGCCGTGAAGCAGCGCACCGGGCTGGGGCGCACCACCATTTATCGGAAGATCGCGGCCGGCACCTTCCCGAAGCAGGTCAACATCAGCGTCGGCTTAGTCGCATGGTACGAGCGCGAAATTGATGCTTGGGTGGCGGATCCGATCGGATGGAGCGGCGAGCACGGCGCTGCGCGAGCTGATTGACGACACACCGGGAAAAGGCATAGCTCTCTCTATTGAGGGGGAGTCAAATGCCAGTTCACGAACGCGGGGCGGAAGAAGGCGCGCCGATCAGCCTGTACCTTGATCTGGCCCCTGGGCGGGTCGCCGACCTAAGTGTTGTAGCTTATGCGGCGCTGGCGTGGGACGCCTTGATCAAGGAGATCGCGTCAGTAGTAGACCCTTCCCTTGATGTTAGGGTTGAGCTTGTCAGCGGAGAGGACGGTAGTCTTTGGCTGCGGAGCCTGATCAAGGCAATTTCAAAGGTTTCCAAGGAGCATCCTTGGACTGCGGGCGCGCTAAGCGCGATCGTGTCCACCTTCCTGATGTTCCCTGTCAACCACACCGTCGAGGACATGTGGAAGGAGATCTTTAAGGCAGCAGGTCATGAGGACGGCATCAGCGACGAGGACGCGAAGAAGATTGCCGACCACGTGACGGCGAACCTGCGCAACCAAGTTGCCGTCTCCCACAAGCAGCGGATCTTCCGAGAGGTTGAGCGTGACCCGTCAATTATCGGCTTGGGCTCCGCGCCAAACATCCATCGAAAACCGAAGACGCTTATTCCCCGATCGCAATTCTTCCTCTTGAGCGGCGAGCATGCGGCGGAAGTCGAAAGTTTTGAGCGTCGGGAAATTTGGAAACACGACTACAATGTGGTGCTCGTACGCCCGGTACTAGTCGCCGACCCCCGCCGGTGGCGCTTCCAACATGGCGGCGTAGAGTTCAGCGCTACGATGAACGACAGAGTATTTCTGAATGCCATTGGGGAGCGCCACACCGGCTTAGAGCTCGGTGAAGGCATTGAAATGCGCGTCGACCTGCGCGTGAAGCAGGAGCGTCACGCCGGAGCGTGGGTCGACAAAGAGCAGTTCGTTGAAAGGGTCATCTACCCCACACCTGCGATCACTTCCGGGCTACATTTCCCGTCGGACTAAGATCACGAAGCGGACCAGCAGCACGACGAATCCTACGGCCATGACTGCGCCCATGGCTCGTGGACTGATGAGGCCGATCACGGCCAGCGCGGCGAACGATACCACCCCGGCGATGAGCACTGCCGCCCATCCCGAGCACCGAGCGGCGCGCCCTCCATCATTAAGCGGAGGCTGAGAAGTCTGCCTACGTTCGCCCACGCGTCAGCCTATCATATGGAACGCTGAGCATCAAAACTCGATCGTCCGCATCGATGCCGCTCCCCTTTCAGTCACCGGCGCGGCTCCCCGATCAGGTCGTTCGCTCCGACCATCCCCTCCATCAGTAGATCGGCCCACTCCTGGGTGAGCTCGCGACGCCGCTCCATGTGCCCCGCTCGGTCGTAGGCTGCCTTCACCTTGTTCTCCGGCACGTGCGCCAGCATCAGCTCGATCACCTCGGCATCGCCGACGCGCTTGTGCTTGGTCGCCAGCCCGTTCATCGTGGTCGAGAACGAGGACCGCCAGCCGTGCGGCACGTGCCGGCCGTGGAAGCCGACCCTATTATAGAGGTAGCCGATCGCGTTCTCGCTCAGCGGCTTGTGGCTATGCCGCTGCCCCGGGAAGATTAGGCGGTTCCGGCTGGTCAGGCGCCGCACCGCGCGCAGGACGTCGATCGCCTGCCAGCTGAGCGGAATGGTGTGCTCGAACGATTCCTCGTCCTTCAGGTCCAGGATCAACTTCATCCGCGCCGCCGGCACGCGCCAGATTGCCAGCGGCGGCCCAGCCAGCCGATCGTCCCAATCGATCCCCTCGATTTCGACCCACTCCGCGCCGCGGACCATGCCCGGCCGGGCCTGGGTGAGCGCGAGGAAGCGCGAGGCCAGCTTCGTGATTGGGCTGGCGCCGGACGCCTCAGCCGCGATCAGCACCTCTCGCGCGCCCGGCACGTCAGTGATCGCGGGTTGGCGGCCCTTCTTCGGGAGCGGCTTGAGCGCCTTCACCACCGTCGCCGCCGGGTCGGCCGAAACCACGCCTTCCGAGACATACATCGCATAGATGCCGGAGATCCGTTGGCGCAGTCGCCGGGCGGTCTCGATCGCCCCGCGCTCTTCCACCTTGCGCAGAGCGCGCAGCACCATCGGCGTGTCGACCTCGGTGAGCGGGAAGCGCCCCAGCGCCGGGAAGATGTCGCGCTCGAGGCTGGTGATCACGTCCTCAGCGTGCACGGGAGCCCACCGCCCCTTCTGCAGGTCGTGCCAGGCGCGGGCCGCCTGCTCAAACGTCAGCTGCTTCGCCGCCTCGATCTCGGCGAGCCGCTTCTCCTCTTCCTTGCGCGCGCGGGCGCCGGACGGGTCGATGTTCTCTCGGATCAGCCGACGCGCCTCGTCGCGGCGCTCGCGAGCCTCGGCCAGCTTCACGGTCGGGTAGGGCCCGAAGGTGAGCAGCTTCTCCTGGTTGCCGAACCGGAACTTCATGCGGAACGACTTCAGGCCCGACGGCGCCACGTAGAGGAACAGGCCGCCCGCGTCGGCCATCTTGTACGGCTTCTCGCGCGGCTCGGCGCGCTTGATGGCAACTTCAGTCAGCATCGATACCCCCACGCAAAATGCGATACCCCGACTTGTACCCCCATAGCAGCGCGGCTTGATTGGAACAAATCGGGATCATTCTGCAGGACGTATAACGCAAAAAGGCGCTGAAATCAGCGCCTTTCGGTATCGTTCTGAACTGTTTGGAATGGCCCTATGGCGGAGAGGGAGGGATTCGAACCCTCGGTACGGTTACCCGCACAACGGTTTTCGAGACCGCCCCGATCGACCACTCCGGCACCTCTCCGCTAGGGAGGATACGCGCTTCGGGAAGGCCCCGCACCGCGTACCGGTCGCTGTGAGGCGCGGCCACTAGCGCAAAGTTTTGGGGGCCGCAAGCAGGGTTCTTCAAGTTTTTTCGCGATCGCGGAAAGCGCATGCGCCACCCTGCCCCTTCCCGGATCGGGAACGGCAGGCCGCGCACCGTTGCCGTTGCGCCTCCGCAACCCTAGATTGGGGAAATGTCAGAAACCAATGGTTCGCTTCTTTCCATCGACTCGGGCACGCCGATGCCGCCGATCGCCAGCGCGCGCTTCGCCATCGGCGACGTGGTGCGCCACCGCCTGCTCGATTTCCGCGGCGTGATCTTCGACGTCGACCCCGTCTTCGCGAACAGCGACGAATGGTATGATTCGATTCCCGTCGACATGCGGCCGGCCAAGGACCAGCCCTTCTACCATCTGCTCGCCGAGAATGCCGATTCGACCTATATCGCCTATGTCAGCCAGCAGAACCTGGTGGCGGACGACAGCGACGAGCCGGTTGACCATCCCGGAATCAGCGGGCTTTTCGACAGCTTCGACGCAGGTCGCTACCAGCTGAAGCCGAACCATCGCCATTAAGCGCGCGTGACTCGGAAAATCGCAGTTTCGTCTTGCGGAACGGTTGACATTCCCGCCCCCCTCGCATAGTTGCGCCCTTCCTCCTGCCGAGGTGCAACCTTGGCGGGCACATGCATTTGAACCAGAGAAGAGACCGATGTTCGCTATCGTGCGCACGGGCGGCAAGCAGTATCGCGTTGCCGCAGGAGACAAGATCGTCGTCGAGAAGCTCGACGGCGAAGCCGGTTCGTCGGTGACGCTGGGCGACGTCCTGCTGGCCGGCGAAGGCGGCGAGCTGAAGGCTACCGACGGCCTGACCGTTTCTGCCGAAATCGTCGCGCAGGCGAAGGGCGAGAAGGTCATCGTCTTCAAGAAGCGTCGTCGTCACAACTATCGCCGCAAGAACGGCCATCGCCAGCAGCACACGATCCTCAAGATCACTGCCATCGGCGCGGCCCAGTAAGCGACTGACGAGACACGAGGAGTATAGACAATGGCACATAAGAAGGCAGGCGGCTCGTCCCGCAACGGTCGCGACTCTGCTGGCCGCCGTCTTGGCGTGAAGAAGTTCGGCGGCGAGACGGTTCTCGCCGGCAACATCCTCGTGCGTCAGCGCGGCACCAAATTCTACCCGGGTGTGAACGTGGGCATGGGCAAGGACCATACCCTTTTCGCGCTCGTCGAAGGCCGCGTGTCGTTCAAGGAAGGCAAGCTTGGTCGCAAGTTCTGCTCCGTAGACATGATTGCCGAGGCGGCCGAGTAACATCGGGCGACCGTACGGGTTGCCCACCAGGGCGACCCGGGTTCGGATGAACCAACGCGAAAAGGGAGACGGGTCGCCCCGGTCTCCCTTTTTTATTGCTCCCCTGACACCGCGGCGAAACAGCGATGCCATATCGGCATGCGCATAAGCCGCAGGACCGAGGAGAGTGGTCATGTTCGTGCGGACCCAGAGATTGACGTTACGTCCCGGCTGGCCCGAGGACGCCCCCACCCTAGCCCGGGCGATCGACCATGAGGCCGTCGTGCGCAATCTGTCGCGCGTGCCCTGGCCCTATTCGATCGAAGCGGCCGAGACCTTTCTCGCCCATTGGACCGACACGCGCTTCCTGGTGTTCGAGCACCAGGGCGGCAGCGTGGCGTTGATCGGCTGCGTCGGCATCGATGCGGCCGGCGGCGAGGCGCACGAGCTCGGCTATTGGTACACGCCGTCCGCCTGGGGCAAGGGCTATGCCACCGAAGCGGCGCGCGGCGTGCTCGCCGCGGCGCGCGCGTCGGGCATCCGCCGGGTGACCTCGCGCCACGCGGTCGACAACCCCGCCTCGGGCCGCGTGTTGCGCAAGCTGGGCTTCCAGCCGACCGGCCGCGTCGAGCCGCTCTGGTCCAAGGGTCGCGGATGCGAGATGGCGTGCGTCGGCTTCGAGCTGGATCTCGACGCCGAAGGCTGCCGATCGGGGCCGGAACCCCGCCTCGCGGCGTGACGCCTTCCCGTCCTTCCTCCAAGGGGGGAGGATGGGCGCGGCGCTTCCCACCGCGCGCGAGCTCGACTAAGCCGGCCATATATGGACACAAGGCCAGCAGCTTGACGACCAAGGCGGCGCGCCGGCGCCTCTCCCCCGGAGAATCGCGCGATGCCGCGCTCGAAGCCGCCCGCGCGCTGCTGATCGAGGACGGCCCGCAGGCGGTGACGCTCAAGGCCGTCGCCGCGCGGATCGGTCGGACGCACGCCAACCTGCTCCATCATTTCGGCTCGGCGGCGGGGCTGCAAAAGGCGCTGGCGGCGAGCATGGCCGAGACCGTCACCGCCAAGATCGGCGAGGCGGTGCTGCGCGCCCGGACCACCGACCACGACCTGCGCGAGGTGGTGGCCCTCACCTTCGACGCGTTCGGCCGCGAGGGCGCGGGCGCACTGGCGAGCTGGATGCTGCTCACCGGCAATCAGGATGCGCTCGACCCGATCCTGGAGGCGATCCACCGGCTGGTCGACCGGATCAGCGAAGGCACCGATTCGCGCGCGCCGCTGCGCGAGGAAACGCTGCAGCTGACCCTGATGGCGCTGGGCGACGCGCTACTCGGCGCCCCCATGGCCCGCGCGCTGGGCCTCCCGCGCGACACGGCGCGCGACCTGGCCGCGGCGATGCTGCGTGAGCGGATCGAGGCAGCGAGCGAAGGGCCGTAACGCGCGACGCGGCGCCCTACTCCGCCGCCTGCCCCATTCGCTGGGCTTCGCCCGCCACGGCCTCGCGCACCGCGCGCGCGAGCGCCGCGACGGTGAACGGCTTGCGGAGCACCGGGCGGTCGCGGAGCTGCTCGGCGCTCGCCTCGCCGGTGAAGCCGGTGACGAACAGCACCGCGACCCCGGTCAACGTCGCCTCGACCGCGGCAATCATTTCCGGGCCGGTCTGGCCGGGCATCAGCACGTCGGTCATCACCAGATCGAGCGAGGCCATCGCCGCGATCGCCGTCGGCGCGTGGAGCGGATCGGCGCAGCCCACCGCCCGGTGGCCCAGCTCGCGCAGCGCCGCCAGCGTGGCAGCCAGCACGCGGGGATCGTCCTCCACGACGAGAATGTCGTAGCTCTCGCCCACCTTCTCCTCCGCCGACTCGATGACCACGGGCGCCGTGACGGTGCCGGTCAGCGCGCCCTTGTAGCGCGGCAGGTACAGGGTGACCGTGGTGCCGGCATCGGGCGCGGTCTCGATCGCGATGCCGCCGCCCGACTGGCGGACGAAGCCGAAGATCTGGCTGAGCCCCAGCCCCGTCCCCTTGCCCACCGGCTTGGTGGTGAAGAAGGGCTCGAACACGCGCTCCAGCACCTCGGGGGTCATGCCGCAGCCATCGTCGCGGACGGCGACCGAGACATAGTCGCCCGCCGCGCAATGCCCGACCTCGTTCGCCGCCAGCCGCGATTCGCCGGTGGTGATCACCAGCGTGCCGCGCCCGTTCATCGCGTCGCGCGCGTTCACCGCCAGGTTGAGCACCGCGTTTTCGAGCTGGTGGCGGTCGACCCAGATCCGCCACCCCATGCCGCGGTCCTGCGCCTCCACCCGGATCGCGTCGCCCAGCGTACGATCCAGCAGGTCGCGCATCCCGCGAATCAGCGCGCCGGCATCGACCGGCTCGGGCGCCAACGATTCGGAGCGCGAAAAGGCGAGCAACTGGCGGGTGAGCGCGGCGGCGCGGTGCGCGCCCTCCATCGCATTGTCGAGATGGCGCGCGGCTTCGCGGGGATCGCTTTCGATCTGGCGGCGCGCCAATTCCACCCCGCCCAGCACGACGGCCAGCATGTTGTTGAAGTCATGCGCGATACCACCGGTCAGCTGACCCACCGCGTCCATCTTCTGCGCCTGGCGCAGCTTGGCCTCGGCGACCTCGCGCTCGCGCGCTTCCTCGCGCAGCTGGGCGGTGGCGGCGGCAACGGCTTCGCGCAGTTGCCCCGTCCGCTCGCGCTCCCAGGCGGCGTCGGCATCGGCGAGCGCACGATCGCCCTGCGCCTCGATCGCGAGCCACCCAAAGATGACGGCGCCCAGGGCAATCACCAGGCCGAAGCCGCTGAGCACGCGCGAGGCATAGCTGCTGTTCTCGATCAGCTGCGCCGCCGCGCGGGTGCGGTCGCGCAGCAGCCGTCGTTCCTGCTCGACGATATCGTCGAGGATCGCTTCGACCTGCTTGCGCGCCGCGCTCTCGCGGACCTGATAATAGGCGCCAAACGCGTCGCTGTTGCGCTTGTAGGTGGTGTAGAGCGCAGTCGCGTCGAGTTCCTTGCCACGCTCGGCGAAGGCGCGCTGCAGCTGGCGGACCTCGGCGAACAGCGTCGGGTTGTCGCCGGTCAGCTGGCGCAGCCGCTGGAGCTGCTCGCCGGCCTTGCCCCATTGATCGCTATATTGCTGGCCGAGATTGCGATCGGCGCTCACCACATAGCGGCCCAGCGCCGCCTCCGCCGAGGCGATGCCGCCGGAGAGCTGGTTGGCGCGCAGAATCACTTCGAAGCTGTGCTGCTGGAGCGCGATCGCCCGGTCCCGCTCGAGATCGGTGCGCTGCTGGATCAGGATCAGCGCGCCGAGCACGAGCACGCCGGCCACTGCCAGCGCCGCCAGCAGCACCAGGCGCCAGTTCTTCGCGTGAACCGAACGCTCCAGAGACGGGATCGCTTCGCTCATCCGGCCCCGACTCTAGGCGCTTGGGACGAAAGTGAAAAGGCCGGTTAGACGATGACCCCCACGGCCTCCCCGGCCGCGCGGAACATGCCCAGCACGCGCTCGATCTGCTCGGGGCGATGCTCGGCGCAGAGCGAGCAGCGCAGCAGGAAGGTGCCGGCCGGGGTCGCCGGCGGGCGCGCCATGTTGACGTACAGGCCGTTTTCGAGGAGCGCCTGCCACATCACCACCGCCTGCTCCTGGTCCTCCAGGATCACCGCGATGATGGCGCTTTCGGGCGTCTCGGTGCCGAGCTTGAAGCCCATCGCCTTCAGGCCGCCGTGCAGTGTGCGGGCATTCTCCCACAGCCGGGCGCGCTTCTCGTGCGCGGTCATCAGCTTGCGGATCGAGGTCGCCGCGGTCGCCACTACGCTGGGCGGCAGCGAGGCGGTGAAGATGTACGGGCGGCAGGCCAGGCGGATCGCCTCGAACTTGGGGTGGTTCGAGATGCAGAAGCCGCCGACGGTGCCAACCGACTTGGAGAAGGTACCGACGACGAAATCGACGTCCGCTTCCAGCCCCTGGTCCTCGTACACGCCGCGGCCGTTGGGGCCGAAAAAGCCCATCGAATGCGCTTCGTCGACCAGCACCATCGCGCCGTGCTTCTTGGCGACGGCGACCATTTCCTTGAGCGGCGCGATGTCGCCGAGCATCGAATAGACGCCTTCCAGCACCACCAGCTTGCCGGCTTCGGCGGGCAGGCGGCCGAGGCGCTTGTCCAGGTCCGTCACGTCATTGTGGCGGAAGCGGACGATCTCGGCATTGCCCTGCTTGCAGCCGTCATAGATCGAGGCGTGGCTGTCGGCGTCGAGGATGATGTACTCGCCCTTTCCGGCGAGCGTCGAGATCATGCCCAGATTGGCCATGTAGCCGGTTGAGAACACGATCGCGCCCGACACGCCGTAGAAGTCGCGCAGCGCCTGCTCGACGTCCATATGGTCGCGGAAGGTGCCGTTAAGCATGCGGCTGCCGTTGGTACCCGAGCCGAACTGGTCGAGCGCGTCCTTGCCGGCCTTGATCACGTCCGGATCGAACGTCATGCCCATATAGTTGTAGGTGCCGAGCAGGATCGTGTCCCGGCCCTTGATCACCGCTTCAGTCGGCGACTTCACCTGCTCCATCACGATCGCGAACGGGTCGATCACGCCGCTGTCGAGCAGCGCCTGCCGCTCGGCGATCAGGCCGTCGAACTTGCTCATCAGGTCGGTCATGCGGTTCAGCCCTTGAGCTTCTGCACGGCGTCGACCAGCTGGCCGACATTCTCGATCTCGGCCTGCATGTTCATGGTGATGACGATGTCGAACTCGTCCTCGATCGCGGCGACGAAATCCATCACCGTCAGGCTGTCCCATTCGAGATCGCCCGCGAAGGTGGTAGTTTCGGTGAGCGCGACTCCCTTCTTGTTGAAGGGTTCGATCTGCGCGGCGACGATGTCGAAGATTTCTGCACGGTCAGTCATGCGGCCGGTCCTTAGTGTGATCGGCCGCAGGTGCCAAGCGAATGCGGCGAAACCGGGCCCGTGGCGGGGCAGTGCCCGAAAGGTCAGGCCGCCGCCGCATCCCCGCTGCCCGCGGTGAGCACGCCGTACACCCACAGGTCCATCTGCGCGGCGATCTTCTGGAGCAGACTGGGGTGGAAATGGGTGACGTCTGCCATCTCCTCATAGCTGTCGAGCAGGTCGGCCACTTCCAGCAGGAAGATGCGGCCGGGATTCTCGCGCGCCATCTGCCGCCAGATCGCGTTGAAGATTCGCGCGCGCTCGGGCGAATGGTTGAGGCCCAGCCGATACTTCTCGATCGGCGCGTCCTCGGGCGGCAGCACCACCAGCATGCGAAGGTCGTTCTCGATCAGGTGGATACACAGCCGCAGCACACACTTCTGGTAGACGCCGCGTTCCAGCAGGTGCCATTTCCCCGGCCAGCGCACGTCGAGATAGTCGACGGTCGCGCCATAGACGAGGAAGGGCGGGAAGTGCTGCGCCTTGTAGCTGTCGTCGTCCATCATCCGCAGCGCGAAAAGGCGGGGATTGTTGTCGAAGTCGATCGCCGGACGATATTGGCTGTAATGCGCGATGCCGCCGGACTGGCAGTCGAACATGATGCGGATTCCCGCCTCGCCCGCTAGCTGGCCACTGCGCTCGGCGCGGATCGCGGCCCGAACGTCGGGCTCGTCAAAGCCATGGTCCTCGATCCAGTCCGGAGACACCCGGCTGAAGCGGCCGTCGAGCGCGCTGAAATCGGCATCGGGCCAGTTCCCCCGGATCTTGCCCAGCGCATATGCCTCCAGCCCCATGTGCATCGCGCGGCACGAGAAGGTGAAGTGGACCAGCTTTTGCTCGACGCGGTCGTACATGACGAAGCCGACCAGCCCGTAGCGGCCATATTTGTCCCAGGCGAAGATCGACCAGCTGTCGTGGCGGGTGACGTTGATGATGTCGCGCTCGAGCTGGGCGGCGTCGACGCGCGACTGGGTGTAGTTGAGCTGGTTGGCGCGGTTGATCAGCTCGGCGATGCGCGGCACGAACTCGAGGTTGTCCATGATGAACGGCGCGCAGGCGCAGAGGCCCGAGGCGCGCAGGAACGCCTCGTTGGACTGGCCTTCCACCGCGCCGCGGTCGCGCTTCTTGGCTTCGAGGATCCGGTACTCGGCGACACGGCTGCGGGTGCCGGTCTGGATCGCGAGCAGGCCGGCGAGCTGCTCGTCGGCATCGGCGGCGGTGGCGTCGAGCGTCTGGATCTCGGGCAGGGCGTGGCGCACTTCGGCGAGATTGTGCGGGTTATCGTCGATGAAGAGAACGTTGACCGCGCGCAGCTGCATGTCTGCGATGATGCCGCGGATCGCCTCGGCCTTGGGGGTGAAGGCGATGTGCGGGAAGACGAATTCGTCCCAGAGCCCGAACGCCTCCAGGCGGGCCTTCGCCGCGTCGAAGTCGTTCTTCGAGCAGATCGAGGAGACCACGCCGCGCGCGTTGAAGGCGCGGACCATCTCGGCGCGCTGCTCGAACAGCGCGACCGCGTCGCCATCGGCGAGCGTGCCCCGCCACAGCGTGTCGTCGAGGTCCCAAAGGATGAGCTTGATCGGGGCGTTCCACATGCACCCTTTATAGAATGGTTAAGCGGCGTCCGGGCTCAGAGCAGCCCCTTGGTGCGGTACCAGCGTGCGGTCTCCTGAAGGCCCGTCTCGGTCTCCACCTGCGGCGTCCAGAGGTTGGCTGGCGCACGGTGCGCGGGATCGGCCACCCAGTCGGGATGGCAGAAGTACGACACGCGATCGGGGGTGAGCTTGGCGCGCTTGCCGCGCAGCAGCCGGTCGACGCGCGCGCCGAGCATCAGCACCGCCTTGGGCAGCGACAGCGCGAGCACCCGCCGTCCCACCGCCCGGCCGATGGCATGGGCGAATTCGGGATGGGTCCACCCCCCTGCCCGGCCGTCATCGGGGTCGACCTCGCCGGGGAAGCGATCGGCTGCGGCGAGCGCCAGCAGCAGCCGGCCGAGGTCGCCGACTTCGATCACCGAGATCCGGCCGCCCGGCGGCAGCAGCGCCAGCCCGAAGCGGGCGACGCGGAACAGCTCCAGCATCTCCAGGTCGCCCGGACCATAGATCGCCGGCGGGCGGACGATGGTCCAGTCGAGCCCGGAATCGCGGACCAGCTTGTCCGCCTCGCCCTTGGACCAGCCATAGCCGGAAAGCCCCGGCTCGCGGCTGGCGAGCGAGGAGACATGGACGTAGCGGCGCACACCTGCCTGCTTGGTCGCGGCGAGCATGTTGGCGGTGCCGGTGATGTTGCCGTGCGCGAAGCCCTCGCGGTCGGGCGCGTTGACCACGCCGGCGACATGGATGACCGCATCTGCCCCGGTGCAGAGTTCCGTCAGCGCCGCGGTCGCATCGAGATCGCCGCGGACCCAGGTGACGCCGTCGCGTGCCGGCTGGTCACGGCGGGTGAGTGCGCGGACCTGGTGCCCCGCCTTCAGCGCAAGCTCGATCAGCCGCGATCCGACGAAGCCGGTGCCGCCGGTGACCGCGAACACGCTCACAGCAGTGCCATGTGGCTGCGGTGGACCAAAGCGGCGCGGGGGGCATAGCCGAGGATCCCGACCAGCTCCTCGCTGCGCCGCCCGACGATGCGCGAGGCATCGACATGGCCATATTCGGCGAGCCCGCGCGCGAGATGCTTGCCGTCCGGCCCCACCACAACAACGAGATCGCCGCGTGCGAAGCGGCCCTCGACGCGGGTCGCCCCGGCCGAGAGCAGGCTGCGGCCTTCCTTCAGTGCCTGCGCCGCGCCCTCGTCGATATGGATCGCACCCTTGGCGGTGAGTCCGCCGCGCAGCCACGCCTTGCGCGCCGCCGCGCCCTTCTGGCCGAGGAACAGCGTGCCGCGCCGCGACGTCGCGAGCCGCGCCAGCGGATGCTCCACCCGCCCATCGGCGATGGCGAGGTGCGCGCCGGCGCTCGTGGCAATCCGCGCCGCCTCGATCTTCGACACCATGCCGCCCGATCCCATGCCCGAGGCCGAGCCGCGATCGGCCATCGCCTCGATCCGCTCGTCGATCACGTCGACCAGCGCGATCAGCTGCGCATCGGGGTTGGTATTGGGGTTGGCGGTATAGAGCCCGTCGACGTCCGACAGCAGCACCACGCCCTCGGCATTGGCGGCGCTCGCAACGCGGGCAGCGAGCCGGTCGTTGTCGCCGAAACGGATTTCCTCGGTCGCGACCGAATCATTCTCGTTGATCACCGGCACCACGCCGAGGCGCAGCAGCCGGTCGAGCGTCGCCGAGACGTTGAGGTAGCGGCGGCGGTCTTCCAGATCGTCGAGCGTCACCAGCATCTGCGCGGCGGTGATGCCCTGGTCGTGGAGCAGCTCGGCCCAGATGCTGGAGAGCGCGATCTGGCCGGTCGCCGCAGCCGCCTGCGCATCCTCCAGGCTCGCGCGGCCGCCCTTGGGCAGCTTGAGCCGGCGCGCGCCGAGTGCGATCGCACCCGAGGAGACGATGACGAGCTGCTGCCCCTCACGGGCCCGCGCGCCGAGATCCGCGGTGAGTGCCGCCAGCCAGTCGCGGCGGATCTGCCCCTCGCGATCGACGAGCAGCGAGGAGCCCACCTTCACGACCAGCCGGCCGCAGGTCGAAGGGCTGAAGCCGATGGCGTCGGCAGGGCGTGCGAGCGCGGACATGCCCGCGCTCTTAGCGGTGCGGTTCGGCATCTGCCAAGCGGGTCACACGATCGATTCGCGCTGGAGGTCGCTGCAATGGCCGACGCCGGTCGCCTTGAGGCGCGCGATCACCGCGTCGCGGGTATCACTGTCGCCCGCGCGGATCTCGCCCAACTCGGCGGCGGTGAGCAGCACCACCGGCACCGCGCGGACGGGAGACAGCGGCATGTCCTCGATCTGCGTGTCGAAATCGGGCTCCGGGCCGCCGATCATCACGCCCAGCACGTCGTCGGCAGTGAGGAAATGCGCCGGCAGCCGCGCGGCGATCGCCGCCGAGCTGGAAACGTTGGTGAGTTCGAGCGGGATCGGGCCATGGCGTTCGAGCGGGCGGAGGATGCCCTGCTCCTCGGCGACGATCGCGGCGACCCGGCGCAGCACCTCCAGCATCCAGCCATCGCCCGCCACCTGCGCCGGCGCGCCCTCGCCCGGGCCCTCGACGAACAGCTCGATCTCGAAACCGTTCGCGGTGGCGCTATCGTCGAACGGATCCGAGAGGCCATCGGTTGCGAGCAGGATCGCGCTGCCGCGGTGGATCAGCCGGTATGCCTCGTGCCCGCCCGGCCAGAGCGAGCCTGCGGGCGCGGACGAGAGAATGCGGTCGCTCGCCGGCCCCAGTGCCGACCAGAACAGCCCCCGCGCTTCGGCCGAACGTTCGGCAACGCTGGCGATTCGGTGTGGCTCGGGCCTGCTAACCGCCTGCGGCTTCGCACCAAACAACCCGCGCAACCAGCCGAACACACCCATCCGCATCTCTCCCAAAAGGAATCAGGCGGAAGCGTTGCCCTAGAAATGCGTCAGACCGGCGACCATTGAACCGGTTCTTCACCATCTTCGAAGCTTTCGTCGGCCGCCCGGTTCTCGTTCGGGCCGATCACTTCGAGCAACTGGTCGAGTACCCAGTCGACCCCGGTGCCGGCGGCGCCGGACAGCGGAATGACTTGCGCGCCGCTCGCCTCTTCCAGCTCGGCGGAGAGCGCGGCGATCAGTTCGTCGTCGAGCGTGTCGATCTTGTTGAGCGCGATCACGACAGGCTTTTCGGACAAGCCTGCGCCATACGCCTCCAGCTCGTCGCGAACGATCCGGTAGCTGGTCGCCACGTCCTCGTCATTGGCGTCGATCAGGTGGAGCAGCACGCGGCAGCGCTCGATATGGCCGAGGAAGCGGTCGCCGATGCCGGCACCGTCCGCCGCGCCTTCGATCAGGCCGGGAATGTCGGCGATCACGAATTCGCGCTGCTTGTGGCGCACCACGCCCAGCTGGGGCCGCGTGGTGGTGAAGGCATATTCGCCCACCTTGGCCTGCGCGTTGGTCACCGCGTTGATGAAGGTCGACTTGCCGGCATTGGGCAAGCCCACCAGCCCCGCATCGGCGAGCAGCTTGAGCCGCAGCCAAACCCAGGCCTCTTCGCTCGGCCAGCCGGTGCCGTGCTGGCGGGGCGCGCGGTTCGTCGAGGTCTTGTAGGTTGCATTGCCGCGCCCGCCGTCGCCGCCCCGCAGGAAGACGATGCGCTGGCCTTCCTTGGTGAGGTCGGCCAGCAGCGTGCGCTCGTCGTCGTCGGCGAGGATCTGGGTGCCGATCGGCACCTTGATAACCAGGTCTTCGCCGCCTGCACCGGTGCGGTTCGAGCCCGAGCCGCCGCTCCCGCGCGGGGCACGGAAGTGCTGGGTGTAGCGGAAGTCGATCAGCGTGTTGAGGCCGGCGATCGCCTCGAAGATGATGTCGCCGCCCTTGCCGCCGTTGCCGCCGTCGGGGCCACCATATTCGATGAACTTTTCGCGACGGAAGCTCACGGCACCGGGCCCACCGGCACCCGAGCGGACGAAAATCTTGGCTTGATCGAGGAAATGCATCGCGGGCCCATATACGTTCGGCGCAATTTCGTCACCCCCGGCAGCGCGCCTGCCGGCAATGTGGCTAACGACATGACACTTTCCGGGTGGCATCGGCGTTCAGCACGGCTATACGCGACCGGATCGTTTCCGCCCGTTTTCCGTTACAGGGGCGCAAGGATCCAAGCTCTGAAGGACGTTCAGCGAACAGCATGAATTCGATCGATCGCTACATGGCGCGGCTGATCGCGGTGCCGCTGATCTCCACCCTGATCATCTCCGCGATGCTGCTCGTGCTCGATCGCATGCTTCGGCTGTTCGAGTTCGTCGCGACCGAGGGCGGTCCGGTGAGCGTGGTTTGGCGCATGCTCGCCAACCTGCTGCCCGAATATCTCGGCCTCGGCATTCCCATCGGGCTGATGCTCGGCGTGCTGCTCGCCTTTCGCCGGCTCGCCACCTCGTCCGAGCTCGACGTGCTGCGCGCGGTGGGCGTCAGCTACACAAGGCTGCTGCGCGTGCCGTACATGTACGCCATCGTGCTGGCGGCGGTGAACTTCGCGATCGTCGGCTTCGTCCAGCCCACCTCGCGCTACAATTACGAGCAGCTCCGCTTCGAGCTGCGCTCGGGCGCGCTCGGCGCCTCGATCAAGGTCGGCGAATTTACCAGCTTCGGCTCGAAGATGACGCTGCGGATCGAATCGAGCCAGGACGAAGGGCGCGACCTGCGCGGCATCTTCGTCGAGATGACCAACAAGGACGGCACCCCGCTGGCCGTGACCGCGCAGAAGGGCCAGTTCCTCCGCTCGGACGATCCCGACACGATCATCTTCCGCCTGACCAACGGCACGCTCGTCCATTACGACAAGAGCTCGCCGGTGCCGCGGGTGCTGACCTTCACCACCCACAATCTGCCGATCCCGCTCCCCAAATACGAGCAGTTCCGCAAGCGCGGCGACAGCAATATCGAGCGCACCCTGCCCGAGCTTGCGGTGATCGGCCGCAACCGCTCGGCCCCCGAGATCGACCGCGAGACCAGCCGCTCGGCCTTCCACTATCGCATGGCGGAAGTGACGACGATGTTCCTGCTGCCGATGCTGGCGGTGGCGCTGGCGATCCCGCCCAAGCGCTCCACCTCGATGCTCGGCGTGTTCCTGTCTATCCTGATGATCGTGACCTATCACAAGGTGAACGAGTACGCGCAGGGGGTGGGCAGCCTGGGGCTGATCGATCCGATCATCGCGCTGTGGGTACCGTTCTCGATCTTCGCGGGGCTTACCGTCTGGATGTACTATACCGTCGCCTATGTGCCCGGCGGGCAGCCGATCGGCGCGCTGGAACGCGTCTTCGCCAAGACCGCCAAGCTGATCGGCCGGCTGCTGCCGGGGGCCAAGCGACGGCGTCGCAAGGCGGAGGCGGCGCGATGAGCCTGCGCGGCCTGTTTCCCTCGCCCACCGTGTCGCTGTACATGGCGCGGCTGTTCGTGTTCCGCACCTTCGCGCTGCTCGGCGCGCTGGTGCTGGTGCTGACCTCGCTCGACCTGCTGACCGAAAGCGCCGGCATCCTGGCCTATCCGGGCAACGGCAACGCCGAGATCCTGCGCTACGCCACGCTGCGGGTGCCGCAGATCATTTCCACCTTCCTGCCCTATTCGGTGCTCGGCGGGGCGATCTTCACGCTCGCCCAGCTCAACCAGAACAGCGAGATCATCGCGCTCAAGTCGGGCGGCCTGTCGGCGCACCAGGTGCTGGCGCCGCTGATGCTCTCGGGCCTGATCGTCGCCGGCCTGTCCTTCGCGTTCAACGACCGCATCGTCAGCCGCGCGACCTCGACGCTGGAGCAGTGGAAGAAGGTGGAGTTCGCGCCACTCCCCATCGACCGCGGCGACCGCGCCAACGTGTGGGTGCAGGCAAGCGGCAACCTGATCAACGTGCAGCAGATCAAGGGGAAGGGCGATGCCGCCCAGCTGTACGACATCACCGTCTATCAGCGCGACAAGGGCTCGCTTGCCTCGATCCTCACCGCCAAGCACGGCGTGCGTGCGGGCGACGGCTGGCGCGTCGACAACGTCAAGCGCTTCGACGTGGCCAGCGCTACGCTGACCCCGGTCCCCGATACGATCATCGGCCAGGGCGTGCGCCCGGATCAGTTCACCCTCGCCCATGTCGATCCCAATTCGAGCTCGTTCAGCGAGCTGCGCATGGCGATCGGCGAGCTGAAGGCAGCGGGCCGCCCGACCAAGGCGCTCGAAGGCTCGCTGTGGCACAAGCTGTCCGGCCCGCTCTCGGCCTTCCTGATGCCGCTGCTCGGCGCCGTCTCCGCATTCGGCCTGGCGCGGTCGGGCAAGCTGTTCGTCCGCGTGGTGATCGGCATGGCGCTCGGCTTCCTCTATTTCGTCGCCGACAATTTCGCGCTGGCGATGGGCAATCTGGGTGCCTACCCGCCCTTCCTCGCCGCCTGGGCGCCGTTCCTGCTGTTCCTGATGATCGGCGAAGCGGTGCTGCTGCGGACCGAGGAATAGGCTATTCACGCGGCAACACCCGCTTGAGGCCTTTTGAAATGTTCCGACCCACTGCCCGCTTCTTCGCCGCCACCATGCTGGCGCTTGCCCCTGCCGTGGCACGGGCTGGGCCGGAGCAGCTCTACCAGGGCACCGTCGGCACGGCGCGGATCGTGATGACGCTCAGCGAGGACAAGGGCGAGGTCTTCGGCCAATATTTCTACTTCAGCTCGCGGCTCGACATCGACCTATCGGGCAGCGTCCGCGGCCAGACGCTCGACCTCGAATCGCGGGTGACCGGCGACAAGCTGCACCTGACCCGCAGCGGCGCGACGCTCGCCGGTACGCTGACCACCGCCAAGGCGAAGCGCCTGCCGGTCCGCCTGCGCCCGGCGGGCGCGCCGGAGGGGCTTCCGACCGACCTCCCGCCCAAGCTGAGCGGCTATGAACGCTGGCATCTCACCGGGCTCAGCCTGACCGCGCAGCAGGCGGAGACGGTCAACGGCAAGACGATCCGCTGGTACCGCGAGCCCCTTTCCGGCATCCGCCTGTTCCGCATCGAGAGCGGCTATGCGGCGCCGGCGCTGGCGGCGGTCAACCACGCGCTCGCCCGCAACCAGTGGCAGGACGTCTCCGCCTGGTTCGCCTGCACCGGCTATGAGGGCGGCCCCGGCACCGACGTGGCCGAGGCAAAGCGGCCCTGGCTGGGCGCGAATCACATGAGCTATGTGTGGAATGCGAGCTGGAGCTGCGCCGGCACCGCGCATCCGGACTTCGCCACCGCCGGCCACAGCTTCGACATGCGCACCGGCCGCGAACTCAAGCTCGACGATCTGCTCCATTTTGGACCGGCACCGGTTCCGGCGGAGGAGAGCGACGGCTGGTACAGCTATCGCAGCAAGCGCTTCGCGCCGGGCGTGGTGGCGCTGCTCAAGCGCTACCATCCCGACGAGATGACCAAACCGGCCGAGGGCGACGAGGACGGTTGCGACTATTCGGACCCGGAGGTGTGGGACTTTCCCGGTTGGGCGCTTTCCGAGAAAGGCCTGTGGCTCGGCGCCTATTTCGCCCGTGTGCAGCGCGCCTGCGACGCGCCGGACTGGGCGATCCTCCCCTGGTCCGCGCTGGGACTGAAGCCGGGCGAGCGGCCCTAACGCACCTCAGGGGTGCGCCTTGGCCCAGTCGAGCGCGCCCTGCAGCGTCGTCACCCACACCTCGCTACGGTGCTGCACCAGCCAGGCGAGCAAGGCGCGGTGCTCGGCATCGGGCACGGCCTGATAGTCGCCACCGACGCCGTGGAACAGGAACACGGCCCAGCCGCCGCCCTGCTCGGCCTCGCGGGCATAGGCGATCATCTCCTCCGCCGTCGCGCCTTCGCCAAAACCGCGTGCGGGGACGTGCATGGGATCGGCCTTGGCGACATCCGCGCGGGCATTCGCCGGCGTGTCGACCACGCCGCGCACATAGGTGACGGAGCCCGCCTTGCGCAGGTCCTCCAGATAGTCCTTGCCGCCCGCCAGGTTCTGCCCGCAGGGCGTGGCGAAGCCGTGGCGATCCTTGCCGTCCAGCGCACGGAGCAGCACGTTCTGCTGGGCGATCTCGCGGAGCATGCTGGCCGACGTATAGGCCTCGCTCACATAGCGCGGATCGGCGGGATAGACGTCGTGCGTGCAGGGGTGGAAGATCGTGTGGTTGGCGAGCTCGTGCCCGCCCTTCGCCGCCGCGCGCCAGCGCTCGACATCGGCTTCCTTCACATTGGCCAGGAAGAAGGTGCCCTTCAGCCCGGCGGTGTCGAGTGCCGGGATCGCGTGATCGAGCTGCGACTCCAGGGCGTCGTCATAGGTGAGCACCACCGCCGCCTTGGCGCCGTTCGGCCAGCGAGTCTGCGCCGCTGCCGGCACCGCCATCCACGCACAAAGCACCGCCGCTGCGAAAAGCCGTCGCATCACCCTCTCCTCCGATCCTGCCGCCAGCCTAGCTGCGGCCCGAAGGTGCGCAAGGGCGTGCGCCCAAAAAGAAAGGGGCCGGCGCACCGCCTGGTGCCCGGCCCCTTGCCTGTCGCTCACGCCGATCAGCGCTGGCGCATCGTGCCCTGTGCCAGCTTCACCACCAGCCCCGAGAGCGTCGGGTAATTGGCCTGGTGATAGACCGAGTCGGGCGACAGCGCCGCGACAAGGCGACGGTGCGCCGTGCCCAGCGCATGGTACGGCACCGCCGGCAGCAGATGGTGCAGCGCGTGGTAGCGCAGGCCCACCGGCGCCCAGAGATAGGGCAGCAAGCCCGGCTCGGGCACGTTGACGCTGTCGAGATACTGCGCGGTCACGGTCAGCGGCTCGCCTTCGTTCTCCCACAGATGCGCGACCAGCGTGCGGACCTGGTTGATCACCGCAGAGCAGGCGACGATCGCGATGTAGGCGAAGAAGGCGCGCAGCGGCAGGATTCCGGCCACGGTAATGCCGATCAGCGTGATCGCGAACAGGCTCGCGCCCAGCTCCTGCCAGAACCACTGGCGGCGGAACTCGCCTTCGGGCGCGCGGCGCTCGAACTTGGGGTTGATCTGCAGCCCCGAATAGCGCGCCACGACGAGGCGGCGCAGCTTCGGCGAGAAGAGCGACAGCGGCGACAGCACCGCGAAGCGGAGCAGCAGCCCGATCGGCATCAGCACCGAGACCAGCAGGAACAGCGGCAGCGTCCACGGCTTCATCAGCGCGAGCGGCAGATATTCGGGATCCTGATCGGTGCCGTAGCGGGTGCGCGCATGGTGGATCGTGTGGATGCCCTCGTACATGAACGAGGGCAGCAGCAGCGGCACGCCGACGAACGCGTTCCACGCGGTGCGGAAGCCCGGCAGCAGCGAGTGCTTGAGATGGGTGATCTCGTGGATGAACAGCTCGGCGCGGTACAGCGCGAGCACCGCGACGATGCCGCCGATCACCGCCACCCAGGGCGAGGCCGCGAACATCGCGGTCGCCATGCCGGCATAGCCGATCGCCGCCGAAAGGAAGCAGTCGGTCCAGTACATCGCCTTGTTGGGCGTATGGAGATCGCGGGTCAGCTCCGCGGCGGCACGCAGCATCGCACGGTCGTCGGGAACGCCCGAAAGGCGGATGCGCGCGATCGTCGCCGAGATTTCGGCGTCCGGGGCGTCCGGATGATCGAAGGCTAGCGATTGGGTCATGGGTAGTGCCATTGGCCTTAGATAGTGGCTACAAGGTGGCATTACAGGGCGCCCATGGGGCCGTTTCGCTGCACTGCATGCCTGCGCTTGACAGGCGCTCTCGGACGCAAGACTGCATTGCGCCGTATCAAGTTTTTCTGGGGATACTCCACGTGGCTAGTGCCGATCTCAAGGTCCGGCCCGTATCGGGCAAGGCCGATACCAAGGCGTTCATCGAACTCGCCTACCGCCTGAACGGCGACGATCCCAACTGGGTCGCGCCGCTGCGCGAGGAAGTGGCCGCCACAATCAGCCCGAAGAAAAATGGCTGGTTCAGCCATGCCGAGGGGCAGCTGTTCCTCGCCGAGCGCGGGGGCAAGGTGGTCGGCCGCATCTCGGCGCATATCGACACGCTGGCACTGCAGATGCCGCCGGAGCAGGGCTTCGGCCCCGGGACCGGCTTCTGGGGGCTGTTCGAGGCGGAGGATGCTGAGGTCGCCGCTGCGGTGATCGCGCAGGCCGAGGACTGGCTTCGTGGCAAGGGCATGACCAGGACGCTGGGCCCGGTGAGCCTGTCGATCTGGGAAGAACCAGGCCTGCTGGTGAAGGGCCATGACCATCCGCCAACGGTGCTGATGGGCCACCATCCGGCGCGCTACCAGGGCTGGATCGAGGCGCAGGGCTATGGCCCGGCCAAGAAGCTGGTCACCTATGAGCTGGACATCAGCAAGGAATTCCCGCCGATCGTGCAGCGCATCGTCGCCGCCGGCGAGAAGAACACCCGCATCCGCATTCGCGAGGTCAACAAGGCCAAGTTCGCCGAGGAAGCCGCGATCATCCTCGCCATCCTCAACGATGCATGGGGGGACAATTGGGGCTTCGTGCCGCTCACCCAGCCCGAGGTGGACGATGTCGGCAAGAAGCTGAAGCCTTTGGTGTTCAACGACCTGATCCGCATCGCCGAATATGACGGCGAACCCGTCGCGTTCATGGTCACCCTGCCCGACCTCAACGAGCCGCTGCAGCCGCTCAAGGGTTCGCTGCTGCCCTTCGGCTGGGCCAAGCTGCTGCTGTGGCTGCGTCGCCCGAAGGCGCGGACGATGCGCGTGCCGCTGATGGGGGTGGTGAAGCGGCTGCAGAGCTCGCGCATGGCGAGCCAGCTGGCCTTCATGATGATCGAATATATCCGCCGCGCGTCGGTGACCCATTACGGCGCGAGCCGGGGCGAGATCGGCTGGATCCTGGACGACAATCAGGGGATGATCGCGATCGCCGATGCGATCGAAAGCAAGATCAACCGCGAGTATCTGATTTACCAGAAGGCGCTGTGATCCTGGCGGTGGCAGCGGGCGGTACTCCCACCCGCTGCCGGCCAGGGTTCAGCGCGTCGCGAGCGGGTCGACGCCGGTATCCTTGATCCACTGATCGCGGGTCTTGCACTGGCGCGGCGGTGCAATGCGGGTACCGGTCGGCGCCTCGAACTTCACGCACACCCGAACCGAACCGGCCTCGGCCGTCAGGGCGCTTTCGGCGCGCTTTGACTTCTCCGATGCGGCGCTGGCGGGAACTGCGGCGACGGCCACCAGGGCGCACGCGCCGAACAGGGTGGCGCCGATGCGAGCGGTACGAACGAACTTGGTCATGTCTCTTCTCCTGAAAAAGGCGTGCGGGATCGTTCCGCCGCACGCGATGCGGGGGTTGGTAGGCTTCGTGAAATGTCAGAGGTGGGTACGGGCGATCAGTATTCGCGGAAGGGATCGTTGCCTTCGCGGATCCAGGCCTCGCGGGTCTTGCACTGCTTGATCTTCTTCTCCGAGCCGTCGGCCGCCTTGCGCTCGACGCACCAGACGAGGCGTCGGGCGATCGGGTCCAGCGTGCGAAGGTCCTTCTTCGCGGCCGCCTTGGTCTGCTCGGGCTCCGATGCAGCCTGGGCCGATGCAGCCGCGGTCAGGGTGGTGGCGAGCAGCACGGCGGCCGGTATCAGGCCGAGGATTTTGGGTGTGCGAATTGGGCTCATGTCAGGTTCCTGTCTGCTTTAAGGGCCGACGCTCCTTCGCTTTCGCCGGTACCTCGATGTTCTGCAGGACCCGTGCCAGTTTCCACCAGAGTTTGTTTTCAATTACTTAGCAGAATTCACCGAAGTGTCATGGTGCCATAATACGGCACAGATGACCAAGGGTTGGCGCCATACGCCAACACCCTCGCCACTTCCGAAAAAAGAATGCCAGCTACGCCGCGCCTAGCGCAGCGTCACCCAGGTCGGTGCGTGGTCGCTGGCCTTTTCGCGGCCGCGATAGTCCTTGTCGACACCGGCGCCGGTGAAGCGGTCGGCCGCCTGCGGGCTGAGCAGCAGATGGTCGATGCGGAAGCCCGCGTCGCGCTGCCAGGCGCCCGCCTGATAGTCCCAGAAGGTCCACACGCCGCCCTTGGGGAAGCGGGTGCGCAGCGCGTCGGTCCAGCCCTGCGCGAGCAGCATGCGGTAGCGCTCGCGCGATTCGGGCTGCATCAGCGCGTCCTCGGCCATGGCGCGGACCGAGAAGGTATCGTCGTCATTGGGGATGACGTTGAAATCGCCCGCAAGGACCGCCGGCCGCTCCTCGGCGAGCAGTTGCGCCGCGCGGTCGTACAGCCGGTCCATCCAGCGCAGCTTGTAGTCGAACTTGGGGCCCGGCTGGGGATTGCCGTTGGGCAAATAGAGCCCGCCGACGATCAGATCGCCGACCTCCACCTCGATATAGCGGCTGTGCGCGTCCTCGGGATCGCCCGCCAGTCCGCGCTGGCGCTCGACCGGCTGCTGGCCCCTGGCGAGGATGGCGACGCCGTTGAAGCCCTTCTGTCCGTGCCACACCGCGCCATAGCCCGCCGCTTCGATCGCGGCGACCGGCAGCGTGTCGTCGGAGCTCTTGAGTTCCTGCAGGCAGACGATGTCCGGCTGCTGCTCGGTGAGATACTCGACCAGGCGGTCGATCCGCGCCTTGATGCCGTTGACGTTGTAGCTGACGATTTTCAAAGGGTTGCGCTCAGATCGAGAAGCTGGTGCCGCAGCCGCAACCGGATGCCGCATTGGGGTTGGTCACCGCGAAGTGGGCGCCGCCGAGATTGTCGATGAAATCCACCTGCGCGCCGCGCACCAGGTCGAGGCTCACCGAGTCGACCACCAGCCGCACGCCGTCGACTTCGGCGACGCTGTCATCGGCCTCCACGCCCTCGGCCAGGCCGAAGCGATATTGGAAGCCCGAACAGCCGCCGCCTTCCACCGAAAGCCGCAGGATGGCGGGCTTGGCCTGCTTGGCGGCAATCGCGGCGACGCGCGCCGCGGCGGCAGGCGTCAGCGCGATGGTGGGCTGGTCGATGGTTGTCGTCATGGGCGTCAGATAATGCGCCCATGCCCGTCCGGCAATGCGCTCAGCGCTGGCCGCGCGGACCGCCGACGCCGCCCGAAGCCGGCGCCTGCGCGACATAATCGCCCGACTGGATGAACGGGATCGGATTGATCGCGCGACCGTCGAGACGGACCTCGTAATGGAGGTGCGTGCCGGTCGAGCGGCCGGTCGAGCCCATCAAGCCGATGATCTGGCCGCGGCGGACACGGGTATTGTCCGCCACCAGGATCTTCGAGAGGTGGCCGTAGCGCGTTTCCATGCCGCGACCATGGTTGATCTCGACCAGATTGCCATAGCCGCCCAGGCGCCCGGCGTGCGAGACGATACCGTCCGCGGTCGCGTAGATCGGCGTGCCCATCTGGCCGGGAATGTCGACGCCGGCGTGCATCGCCGCGGTGCCGCGGAACGGGTCCGAGCGGACGCCGAAATGCGACGTGAAGCTGACATGCTGCACCGGCTGCATCGACGGGATCGAAATCGTGCTCGATTCGATCGAGTCGAGCTTCTTCCACGTTTCGAACAGGGTGCGGAACTGCGCATCCGCATCGGCGGTGGTCGCAGCCGCGGCATCTTCGTCGCTCGCCGGCTCGTACGGGCCGCCCATGGCGACGTTGACCTTGACGAAGCGATTTGGCGCGAGGCCGAGATGCTGGATGTGCGCCGCAGCCTGGCGCACCCGCGCCTCGCCGACCTTCTGCGCCTGCACGGCGAGCGCGACCTGGCGCGCCTCCACCTTGCGCAGCGGCGCGACGATTTCGTCGGTCAGCGCGCTGGTCTGCTGCGGGACGGCCTTGAGATCGGCTTCGAGCACCGAGCGATCGGCCTTGCCCGACACGACGGCGTTGAGCACCGCCTGGCGCTGCTCGATCTTGGCGGCCTGGAGCTTGGCGGCTTCCTTGGCGGCGGCGACTTCGGCGCGCATATGGGCAACCTCGGCGCGCATCGCGGCGACCTGCGCCTCGGGCGACCCCGCCGCCGGCGCGGTATAGGCGATCGCGCCGGCCATCGCCTGCGACATGCCATAGCCGGAGAAGAGCACGGTCAACGTCGCGGCGGAGGCGAACAGCGCCTGCGAACGGCCGCCCACGCTGAAGCGGCGCAGCTTGCCGCCCTCGTGGAGAATAACATCGCGGGTGGTGAAGAAGTCCCGGAACTTGCGTGCGAATTCGTCGTTCTTGCGTTCAGACGGTACAGCCATGAGTCCCCGGCGCATTCATGGAAGCAAAGCCGGTGCGACCCGACCTTCTACTTCAGGATGATGCGGACGGATTGGGCAGCCCCTGACCTCGCCGTCCCGCTTGGGGACTCTTTTGGAGGATAATCAGCCCGCGGCAAGCGCTTGGTAGTAATCGCGCGTCAGACCGGCTGCTTCGCGCGCCGAGTCGTTGAACGGCGGCTTAACGGCTCCCCGAAAATGGGTTCGGACCAGCGCCTGCCAGGTCGTTTCGGGTGCGCAATCGTCGGCCTTGCAGGCCGACTCAAACCACTCCGTACCAGCCCTTACGTGCCGTACCTCATCGGTGACGATGCGCGTCAGAATCCTGGCGGTGACCGCGTCGCCGGCCGCGTCGAACCGCTCGATCGTGGCGGGCGTCACGTCCAGCCCGCGTGCCTCGAGCACCATCGGCACCACGGCAAGCCGGGCCTTGACGTCATGCGCGGTCTCGGTCGCCGCGTCCCACAGCCCGTCATGCGCAGGCAGTGCGCCATAGTGGCTGCCAAGGCTGCGCAGCCGCCGGTCGAGCAGCGCGAAATGCATCGCCTCGTCGGCGCCGACGCGCATCCAGTCGTCGGTAAAGCCGGTCGGGAATTGCGCGCCGAAGCGGCCGATCAGGTCGAACGCCAAGTCGATCGCGACGAACTCGATATGCGCCAGCGCATGGATCAGCGCGATCCGGCCGCGCTCGGAGCCACCGCGTCCGCGCTTGGGCATGCGGTTGGGCGGCAGCAGCTCGGGCGCATCGGGGCGCGCGGGGCGATCGGGCATGGCGACGTCGAAGCGGAAGTCGAGCCGCCCGAGCCGCCAGTCGCGCGCGGCGGCGCGGGCCCGCATCACCTTGGCGGTCGGATCGGCGGCGTCGAGCACCGCCCGCACCGCCGCGCCCACGCTGCGTCCTTCGGTCACCCCAGCCCCTTTGCCGCGTCCAGCACCTCGGCGGCATGGCCGGGCACCTTCACCTTGCGCCAGGCGCGGACCAGCGTGCCCGCGGCGTCGAACAGGAAGGTCGAGCGCTCGATGCCCATATACTTCTTGCCGTACATCGACTTCTCCACCCACACGCCCAGCGCTTCCATCAGCGCGCCGTCCTCATCGGTGGCAAGCGGGACGGCGAGGTCGTACTTGGCGGTGAACTTCTGGTGCTTGGCGGGCGGGTCCTTGGAGATGCCGAGCAGCTTTACGCCGAGCCCCTCGAATTCCGGCATCAGCGCGGTGAAGTCCTGCGCCTCGCGGGTGCAGCCCGAGGTATCGTCCTTGGGATAGAAATAGAGGACGAACGGCGCGCCTGCGCCCCATTCGGGAAGCGCGATCGCGCTGCCGTCCGCCGCCACCAGCGCGTGCTTGGGGAGCGCGTCGCCCTGCTCGATGCTCATCGTCTGGTCTCCGTCAGTTGCCGGCCTGGATCGCGGCCCAGCAGTCGCGCACCTCCTGCCGCGTTGCGCCCAGCGTCGCAACCACCGCTTCCCAATCGGGCAGGCCGAGCGCGCGGGCGATCAGCGCGCGGGTCCGCTCGCCCGGCGGCTGCGCATCGGGCGCGACGAGCCGCAGCGTCACCAGCAGCCGGGTGAGGAAGTCGTGCGCCGGTCGCAGCGCCGGGGGCACGATCCCCTGCCCCACCAGTGCGTCGATCGCCTTGCCCAGCTGCGGATCGAAGCCGGTACGGTGGCACAGCTGCTGGACGTGCACCGCGAACTCCAGATCGACTAGCCCGCCGTCGAGCAGCTTGGCATCGAGCGGCCCCGCCGGCGGCTTGTGCGCGGCCATGTCGGCGCGCATCTTGGCGGCATCGGCGAGGATGTCGCGCTCGGGCCGGGCGCCGTGGAGCACATGGATAATGATCGCCTGCACCTGCGCGCGGGCTTCCGCCGAGCCGAACACCGGCCGGGCGCGGGTCAGCGCCATATGCTCCCAGGTCCAGGCGTCTTTTTCCTGATAGGTCGCAAAGCCTTCCAGCGAGACCGACAAGGGTCCCTGGGTGCCCGAAGGGCGCAGCCGGGTATCCACTTCGTAGAGCGGCCCGGCGGCGGTGGGTACCGAAAGCGCCGCCGTCACCCGCTGGGCCAGCCGGTTGTAATAGGTCACCGCGCCGAGCGGCCGCCGCCCGTCCGATTCCGCCGCATAGTCGCCAGTGAACAGGTAGATCAGGTCGAGGTCCGAGGCATGGGTCAGCGCCCCGCCGCCCATCCGCCCGAGCGCGAGGATCACCAGCTCGCTGCCGGGCACATGGCCGTGCTGACTGGCGAACTCCTCCACCGTGGCCGCCGTCAGCACCTCGATCGCGGCTTCGGCAACCCGCGCATAGCCGGCGGACACGTCGAGCGGGTCGCTCGCCCCTGCGACGATCTGCGCGCCGAGGGCGAAGCGCTTCTCGTTGACGATGCGGCGGACATGCTCGAGCCGCCATTGATAGTCCGCGCCGCGCTCCTCGGCGGCCATCGCCGCCATCAGTTCGGGCACGTCACCCACCGGCGCGAAGGCGCTCGCATCGATCAGCCCGTCGAGCAGCTCCGCGCGGCGACCGAGCTGTTCGGCCAATGTCGGCGCATGGCTGAGAATCGCGCTCAGCAGCCGGGTGAGCGCCGGCTGTGCCTCGAGCAGGCGGAAGATGTTGACCGCGCTCGGCAGCCGCTTGAGCATCGCATCGAAGCGGGTGATCGCATGTTGCGGATCGGGCGCACCGCCGAAGCCGCTCATCAGCGTGGGCAGCACCGCCTCGAGCGCGCTCTGCGCCGCCGGACTGCGCAGCGCCGGGTAGGTAGCGCCGCGCCAGCCCTCCACCACGCGGCGGGCGATTTCGGCGTCGGGAAACCCCGCCTCTGCCAGCCGCGCGCCCAGCGTGTCGGGATCGCTCGGCAGCCCGCTGCCGCCCGCCTCGGCCAGCGCATCATAGATGCGGCCGACCCGCTCGACATGCGGCTGGAGCAGCGCGATCAGCGCAGCGCCTTCCTCCAGCCCATGCAGCCGCGCCACATGGTCAAGCGCGGCGGGGTCGCTCGGCAGCGTGTGCGTCTGGCGATCGTCGATCATCTGCAGGCGATGCTCGATCGTGCGGAGCAGCACATAGGCCTCGTCGAGCGCCGCCGCCTCGCCCGCATCGATCCGCCCGGCCGCCGCCAGCGCCGCGAGCGCATCGCGGGTGGCGGGCACCCGCAGCGCCGGATCGCGGCCGCCATGGATCAGCTGGTGGATCTGCGCGAAGAACTCCACTTCGCGGATGCCGCCCCTGCCCCGCTTGAGGTCGTAGCCTGGGCCGAAGCGCTGGCCCTGCTGGTAGTGATCGCGGATGCGGCGCGAGATTTCCTGGATCTCGCGGATCGTGCCATAGTCGAGCGCGCGCCGCCACACGAAGGGGCGGATCGCGTCGAGGAAGCTCTCGCCCAGCGCGCCGTCGCCGCCGGCAACGCGGGCGCGGATGAAGGCGGCGCGCTCCCAGGGCAGCGCCTGGCTTTCATAATAGCTGATCGCGGCCTCGACCGGCAGCGCGATCGGCGTCACCTCGGGCGAAGGGCGCAGCCGCAGGTCGACGCGCAGCACATAGCCGTCGCCGTCGCGCGCCTGGAGGACCTCCAGCACCCGTCGCGCGATCCGCACCGCCGCTTCCTCGGGCGCCTCGCGGGGTTTGCACGGCAGCGTCGCGGGGTCGAAGATCAGGATGGGGTCGATGTCCGACGAGTAATTGAGCTCGCGGCTGCCCTGCTTGCCGAGTGCGATCGCCGCAAAACCGTGCGGTTCGGCATCGGGGGTGCGCCCGCGGATCGCGGCGCGGATCGCGCGGTCGAGCGCCTCATCGGCAAAGTCGCTGAGCAACCTTGTGGTGCGGCCGAAATCATAGGCGCCGGACAGGTCGCCGATCGCCGCGATCAGCGCCAGCCGCCGCCGCTGGATGCGCAGCGCCCGCGGCTCGACCATGTCCCGGGTCGGGGCGGCCGAGACAGTGATCGGATCGGCAATCGCCGCCGCGGGGTCGGCCGCGATGTCGCCCTCGCGCCCCAAGACGAGCCCAAGAAACGGAGAATGCTCGGAAATCCGCGCCAGCGCGTCGGAAAAGCCAGGTTCGCCCACCGGAAACACCTTATCGCCCAAAAACCGAAAATCTGCGATGGATTGCAACTATCGCAGGCAACGAAACCGACCCATGGCCGTTTGGGGAGCGTGGTTCAGATGACACCCTCCCAGGCCCTGGCGGCAGATATCGCGACTCCCTGTCGCATCGAGCCGCCGCGGGCATGCGACGGGATCGGTCGGGCGATCGCCAATGCCTATGCGCGCGAACTCGGCCTGCCGCAGGACATGGCGATGCTGCTCGCCAAGCTGAACGACCGCGATCCCCGCTGCCACTGGTAGGCGTCACCGCCCCTGCATGTCCCGGTGCGCGCTCGGCATTCGTACAGTCAGACCGTCCAGCGCGTCGGTGAGCAGGATCTGGCAGGCGAGACGGCTGGTCCGCACCGCGCCCATCGCGAGATCCAGCATATCTTCCTCCGCCTCGCTCGCGGGGGGCAGCCGATCGAAATCGGCGGGCGCGACGATCACATGGCAGGTGGAACACGCCATTTGGCCCTCGCACGTGCCCTCCAGCGGCTGACCCGCATTCTGTGCCACCTCGAGCAGCCGCGCGCCGGGCGGCGCCTCCACTTCCTGCACCGCACCGCCAACGGCCTCGAACCGCACCCGGATCATGCGGCCACCCGCTGGGCGTCGGCGGCGGCGCAGAGTCGGTCGAGTGCGGTCATCAATTCCTCCTCGGTGGTCATCCGGCCGAAGCCGATACGAATGCTGGAACGCGCCTGTGCGTCGGAAAGCCCCAGTGCGCGGAGCACATGGCTCGGCCGGCCCGAGCCGCTGGCGCAGGCCGAACCCGCGGAAAAGGCAATGTCGCGCAGGTCGGACATCAGCCGGGCGACGTCGAGGCCCTCGCGGCGGAGGTTGAGGTTGCCGGAGTAGCGGTGGGTGGCGGCGCCGTTGAGGGTCCAGCCCAAATTTCCCCTCCCGCTTGCGGGAGGGAGGGGGGATAGTTGAAGGCGCTCGGCGGCCAGTCCGAACAATCGGGCCACATGCGCCGCATCCTCTGCGCGCCGCATTGCCGCCGCCCTCGCCGCAGCCCCGAACCCCGCACACAGCGCCGGCGACAGCGTCCCCGATCGCCCCAGCGCCTCCTGCCCGCCGCCATGCAGCAGCGGCGCCAGCGTCACGCCGTCGTGCACCCACAACGCGCCGATGCCCTTGGGTCCGTGGATCTTGTGCGCGGAGATCGCGACCAGGTCGCACGCCGGCGGGATCGGCACCCGGCCATAGCCCTGCACCGCGTCGCACAGCAACAGCGCGCCCGCCTCGTGGGCGATCTCCGCGAGTTCCGCGATCGGCTGGAGCACGCCGATCTCGTTGTTGACCAGCATCGCCGCGACGAGCCCGGTGCCGGGCACGATCGCCGCTCGGGCGGTCTCCAGATCCACCAGCCCGTCAGGACCAACCGGCAGCACCGTCACCGGCCGCCCGGTCGCCGCCACGGTGTCCAGCACCGCCGCATGCTCGGTGGCGAGGGTGACGATCGATCCGCTGGTGCCCTTGATCGCCCAGTTGAGCGCCTCGGTCGCGCCGCTGGTGAAGGCGAGCGTGCCGCCCGGCGGCAGCAGCGCCGCGACCTGCGCCCGCGCGACTTCCACCGCCGCCCGCGCCGCCCGTCCCGCAGTGTGGGGCGAATGCGGATTGGCGTGCTGCGATTCGAGCCAGGGGAGCATCGCCGCGAGCGCCTCCGGGGCGAGCGGCGTGGTCGCCTGATAGTCGAGATAGATCATGCCGCCCGCGCTCGCGCCTCGGCAAAGGTCGCCCGCCACAGCGCGGCGAAGCGATCGACATCGCCCTCCGTGGTGCTCCGCCCGAAGCTGACCCGCACGACTTCGCGCAAGGCCGGTTCGGCCCAACCCATCGCGGTCAGCACATGGCTGGGCCGCATGCTGCCCGAGGAGCAGGCGCTGCCCGCCGATACCGCCACGCCCGCCAGATCGAAGCGGATCAGCTGCGCCGCCGAGGAGACGTCCGGCATCCGATAGGCCCCGATCAGCGGACTGCGCGGGCTCTCCGCCCCAACGACTTCGCCGCCAGCCCCGAGGATCGCAGCCTCCAACCGCGCGCGCAGCCGGGCCATTTCCGCCAGATCCTCCGGCATCTCCACCGCGGCGGCATAACCGAGCGCGCCCGGCAAATTCTCGGTGCCCGCGCGATAGCCCTTTTCCTGTCCGCCGGTCGGCAGCAGCACGCCCAGATCGCGCACCAGCAGCGCGCCGACGCCCGGCGGCCCACCGCGCTTGTGAGCGGAGACCGCGACAAGATCGGCATGGCGCAGCACCTCGGCATCGGCATGCGCGGGCATCTGCGCGGCATCGACCAGCAGCAGCCCGCCCGCGCCGTGGACGATGTCCGCAATCGCCGCGGTCGGCTGGCGCACCCCGGTCTCGCTGTTCGCCCATTGCACGCAGACCAGCGTCCGGCCTCCGCCTTGCAGCGCTCCCGCCAGGGCCTCCAGATCCAGCAAGCCGCCCGCCGTCACCGGCAGCAAGGCCGCGCCCTCGCCCAGCCGCAATACCGCATCATGCTCCACCGCGGTGATCAGCCGCCGCGCGGCCACGCTCCGATTCATCGCGATCGCCAGCGATTCGCTCGCCCCGCTGGTCAGCAGCAGTTCGTGCGCCCAGCCATAGGCCGCGGCGATCCGCCGCCGCGCATCCTCCAGCGCCGCCCGCGCCGCCCGCCCGTCGCCATGCGGCGAGGACGGGTTGGCCCAGTGTGCCATCCCCTCCGTCACCGCCGTCACTGCCTCCGGCAGCATCGGGGTCGTCGCGGCATGATCCAGATAGAGTCGAGCGGCCAATGGCGTTCCAATTGCGTGAAGGGACCCGCTGCCTATATAGCGACCATGTTCCTGCGCTCCACCGCGCATCTCCCTATTGAACAGGATCCGCCTTGCCCGAAGTCATTTTCCCCGGACCCGAAGGCCGCCTCGAGGGCCGCTTCGCTCCCGCGCCGCGCCCGCGCGCACCGGTTGCGATGATCCTCCACCCGCATCCCAATGCGGGCGGCACGATGAACAACCGCATCGTCCAGGATCTCTACAAGACCTTCCAGCGCCGCGGCTTCGCGACGCTGCGCTTCAACTTCCGCGGCGTCGGCAAGAGCCAGGGCACCTTCGACAACGGCATCGGCGAACTCTCCGACGCGGCGAGCGCGCTCGACTGGGTGCAGAGCTTCCACCCCGAGGCGTCGTCCACCTGGGTCGCGGGCTTCGGCTTCGGCGCCTGGATCGGCATGCAGCTGCTGATGCGCCGCCCGGAAATCCGCGGCTTCATCTCGGTCGCGCCGCCGGCGAACATGTTCGACTTCACCTTCCTCGCACCCTGCCCCAGCTCGGGCATCATCATCCAGGGCGAGCAGGACGAGGTCGTGACCCCCGGCGCGGTGCAGAAGCTGGTCGACAAGCTGCGCACCCAGAAGCACATCACCATCCACCACGATACCGTGCCCGGCGCGAACCATTTCTTCGAGCACGAGATGGACCAGCTGATGGGCTCGGTCGACCGCTATCTCGACATGCGGCTCGACCCCAACTGCCCGATCCGCTGAGGATCCTGGCGGCTCAGCGCGGCGCGAACGTCGCGCTGAGCCAGCGATCGACCACGGCGGTGGCGGGATAGTCCGCCTCGCCCAGTTGCCGGTTCATCGCGACATGACCGCGCAGGCCCCGGCCTTCAAAGCCCTGCACCTCCACCTTCGATCCTTCCGCACGCAGCGCCCTGGCGAGCGCTTCGGACTGGCGCGTGCCGTCCTCGCGCTGGACGTGGAGGATCAGGAACGACAGCACGTTCGGCCCCTTGCTATGCGCGACCGGCGACAGCGCGCGCTGCCGCGCCGGATCGGTGCCGAACGCCTTGGTATAGATCGGCCGCATGAAGCGCCCGGCCTCGGCCATTTGCGCGGGCACGTCATAGGCCGCACCATCGAGCAGCACCACGCCGCGCAGCTGGTCGAGCATCAGGTCCTGCGCGTGCATGTAGCGCGGATCGGTGGCGACCAGCGCGGCAAGATGCGCGCCGGCGCTATGCCCCATCAGCACCATGCGGTTCGGGTTGAAGCCGAGGTCGCGCGCATGCGCCACCAGCCAGGCGAGTGCGGTCGCCACGTCCTGCGCCTGCTGCTCCACGGTGGCGCCGGGCACCAGCCGATAGTCGATCGTGGCGAAGGCATAGCCATTGCCGGTAAAATGCCGGATCTTGGCCGCCCCGGTCGCATTGTCCTTCGCGCCATGCTCCCAGCCGCCGCCATGGACGAAGACGATCAGCGGCGGCGCGCTGCGGGTGAAGACGGTCGGCGGGTAGTAGTCGAGCGTCTGCTCGGGCGCGGTGCCGTAGGCGAGGTTGTGCTTCGGTGCGGAGGCCAAGGGCGCCGCGGGTGCGACTTGCTGCTGGGCGAGCACGGGCGGGCCCGCGAGGAACAGTCCGGCTACCACCCACCCGATCGCGCGCATCCTGGCTCTCCTGCTGCGAGCGGCAGGATATCGCGTGGGTGCCGGGTGGGTCGACTCGGAAAAGGTCGCAAGATGTAACGATCCCGCGCCCGTGAGCGCCCCTCCCCGCTTTCGGGAGGGGCTCGGGGAGGGACCGACGTGGAGGGAATAGCAACGCTTCGGCCATCCCCCCCCCCCGCCCCCTCCCGCAAGCGGGAGGGGAGCGCAGCTTGCGAGGTCGCAGCCCTACACCGTCCAGATCAACACGTTGGCCAAAATCACCAGCGCACATACCAGCATCAGCACGCCGCGCTGGCGATCGCCGCGGCGGAGCACCGTCACCCCACCCCAGCCGAGCGCCAGCACCGCCAGCATGGCGAGGCCCATGGTCAGCGGATACAGGCCCGAAAGCGCGCTCAGGTCACCACCGCCCATACGGTCACGCCCGTGACGACGCAGACGCAGCCGCAGGCCGCGGCCGCCGCCAGCTTGGGATCACTGCGATAGGCGATGCGCAGCGTGAACCAGAGGAAATGGCCGAGCGCCAGCGTGCCGATGCTGGCGACCTGGGCGATGGCCCCGCCGACCGGATTCCCGCGATCATTCCGTGCCCCCGAGCGTCCGCGCATAGTCCTCCTGGTCGACATTGCCGCCCGAAACGATCACCAGCGTTCCGGGTTCCGCCGGTATCTTGCCCGCGAGCAACGCGGCGATTCCCGCCGCCCCGCCCGGCTCCACCACCAGGCGCAGCTTTGCCGCCGCCCAGCGTTGTGCGATTCTGATCTCCCGCTCGCTCACCGCGATGCCGGTCGCACCACGCCGCGCAAGCACGTCGAAGGTAAGCGACGAAACCCGCTGAGTCTGCAGTGAATCGCACGCCGTGGGGGGCGGATTGTCCCCAACCGGTTCGATCCAACCCGCTTCGAGACTCCGGCGCATGTCGTCCCAGCCTTCGGGCTCCACGGGGAAGATCTCCGCCTCGGGCAGCGCCAGCGCAATCCCGGCCGAAAGCCCGCCGCCGCCGCAGGGCACCAGCACCCGCGCGGGGCCTTCCCGCCCCGCCTCGGCCATCTGCCTGGCGGCTTCGATGCCGGCGCTCCCCTGCCCCTCGATGATCCAGGTGTCGTCGAAGCTCGGCACCAGCGCCGCGCCGCGGGCATGGGCGAGCTGCTCGGCGATCTTCTCGCGGCTTTCGGTGGCGCGGTCATAGCGCACCACCTCGGCCCCCAGCGCCAGCGTCGCCTCCAGCTTCACCCTGGGCGCGTCGGCCGGCATCACGATCACCGCAGGAATGCCCAGCCGCTTGGCCGCCCAGGCGACGCCCTGCGCATGATTGCCCGAGGAGAAGGCGACCACGCCCTTGTCCCGCACCCGCGCGTCCAATGCGGTCAGCCGGTGCCAGGCGCCACGGATCTTGAACGCGCCGATCGGCTGCAGGCTTTCCGCCTTGAACGCCACCGCCACGCCACGCACCTCCTGCACGAGCAGCGGGGTCGGCGGCAGGATCGCCGCCACCTTGGCGGCGGCATCGCGGACCCCTGCACGGGTAGGCTGTCGCAAAATCGTCACAGAACATCCCTCGCCGTAGAAAAACCTACCCCAGAATCACTTTACACGGGGGACCGACGCGCATATGTGCGCTCCTCCGCTGCCCCATGGGACTTCCAACCGCAAGGCAGCTTTTCGTCAATGTTTGCCTCACGGCATTTGGAGGTCCCTTGAGTTGCACAAGCATCATCGCGCGCTGGGGTTAGCGACCACCCTCGTCGGCACCACCCGTGTTGCCGATATCGCTAAGCTTCGTCCGGTCCAGCCGGTAACGCTCGTCCGCCCGCACGCCGCATCGCGTGCGGCCCGGTTCTTCGCAGAGAAGTTCCCGGGTCGCTCGATGTATGCCGTGAAGGCCAATCCCTCGCCGGATCTGATCCGGATCCTGTGGGAGAGCGGAATCACGCATTTCGACGTCGCATCGATCGCCGAGGTTCGCCTCGTTGCCGGTGTCGCGCCGCAAGCAACCCTGTGCTTCATGCACCCGGTAAAGGCTGAGGAAGCCATCGCCGAGGCGTATTTCGAGCATGGCGTTCGCGTATTCAGCCTGGACAGCATGGAAGAGCTGGACAAGATCGTGCGTGCCACCAAGGGCGCCACCGATCTCACGCTGTGCGTACGCCTCCGCGTTTCGTCGGATCACTCGAAGCTCAGCCTCGCGTCGAAGTTCGGCGTCGGCCCGGGCGAGAGCAAGGACCTGCTGATCGCGGTTCGCCAGGTGGCGGATGCCCTGGGCATCTGCTTCCATGTCGGCAGCCAGGCGATGTCGCCGGAAGCCTATGCCAATGCGATGGAGCGCGCCCGCGCCGCCATCGTCGAGGCGGGCGTTACGGTCGATGTCGTCGATGTCGGCGGCGGGTTTCCGTCCAGCTATCCCGGCATGGAGCCGCCACCGCTCGAGCGCTATTTCGCGACGATCCACCGCGCCTTCGAAAGCCTGCCGATTTCCTATTCGGCAGAGCTGTGGGCCGAGCCGGGCCGCGCGCTGTGCGCCGAATACAGCTCGCTGATCGTACGCGTCGAGCGTCGTCGCGGCGACGAACTGTACATCAATGATGGTGCCTATGGCGCACTGTTCGATGCGGCGCATATCGGCTGGCGCTTCCCGGTCCGTCTCCTCCGCGAGCCGGATTCGAACGCCAAGGACATGGGCTTCAGCTTCTACGGCCCCACCTGCGACGACATGGATCGCATGGCGGGCCCGTTCGAGCTGCCGGCCGACATCCAGGCGGGCGACTATATCGAGATCGGCATGCTCGGCGCGTACGGCGCGGCGATGCGCACCGGCTTCAACGGCTTCACGGCCGGTGATACGGTGATCGTCGACGACGAGCCGATGGTCTCGCTCTATACCGGCGAAGACGAGACGGCCGAGGTTTCCTCGAACGTCGTCAAGCTGTAACGCTGCACTCGTAGCGACGAAAGGCACTCCCCTCCCGCATGCGGGAGGGGCTGGGGGTGGGCCCCCGCCATCCTCGCACCGGATCGCCGGTGGCGAGCGGGCGCCCACCCCCCGGCCCCCTCCCGCACGCGGGAGGGGGAGCAAGAACGGGTTTCCGCGTCCCCTTTGAATGACGGCGGCCATGTGAAAATGGGAGTTCCCATGTCCGAAAGCCTCACCAAGACCGCGGCGGCCAACGCCCCGATCAACGACACCCGTAAGGCCGAACTGCTTTCGAAGCAGGTCAAGCACATCGACATCAAGAGCTTCGACGCGCGTCCGATCGTCGATGCGATGAGCGACATGAGCTTCACCAGCCGCGACCTCGGCCGCGCGACCAAGATCTACAACGACATGCTGGCCGACAAGGACTGCACGGTCTGCCTCGTGATCGCGGGCTCGACCTCGGCCGGCGGCTGCATGGACCTTTATGCCGAGCTGGTGCGCAACAACATGGTCGACGTGATCGTCGCCACCGGCGCGACCATCGTCGACATGGATTTCTTCGAGGGCCTGGGCCACAAGCACTATCAGGCGCTCGAAATCCCCGACGACGACACGCTGCGCTCGCTCTACATCGACCGCATCTACGACACCTACATCGACGAGGAGCAGCTCCAGGACTGCGACTTCACGATCAACAAGATCGCGAACGAGCTGGAGCCGCGCGCCTATTCGAGCCGCGCCTTCATTCGCGAGATGGGCAAGTACCTCTCGGAGCACGGCAAGAAGGAAAACAGCCTGGTCAAGCTCGCCTATGAGCATGACGTGCCGATCTTCTGCCCGGCGTTCGTCGACAGCTCGGCCGGCTTCGGCCTCGTCAAGCACCAGGTCGATCAGATGAAGGCGGGCAAGCCGTACCTGATGATCGATGCGGTCGCGGACTTCCGCGAGCTGACCGAGATCAAGATCCAGGCGGGCACCACCGGCCTGCTGATGATCGGCGGCGGCGTGCCGAAGAACTTCATCCAGGACACCGTCGTGTGCGCCGAGATCCTCGGCCATGAGGACGTGGAAGTGCACAAGTACGCCGTGCAGATCACCGTCGCCGACGTGCGCGACGGCGCCTGCTCGTCCTCGACGCTGCAGGAAGCCGCCAGCTGGGGCAAGGTGAACACCGGCATCGAGCAGATGGTGTTCGCGGAAGCCGGTTCGGTGATGCCGCTGCTGGCGTCCGACGCCTATCACCGCGGCTACTGGAAGGATCGCGCCAAGCGCGGTTGGGCGAAGCTGTTCGCCTGAGCCTTTCGGGACCGACAAACGGAACGGCCGGGGAGCGATCCCCGGCCGTTTCATTTTCAGGGGCTAAGGAACTCGACACCGAGGTCGCACTCCTAGAGCGTTTTCACCATGGGTGAAGACGCTCTAGATGTTTGTTTGCCGCATTTTCCGAGTCGTTGACCGTATACGGTCAACTTGAAAATGCTCTAGCCCCTCCCCTTCAGGGGAGGGGTTGGGGTGGGGAAGTGTCTCACCGAGACCAGCAGAGGTTCTGGAATCCCTCCACCCCCACCTCCGAGGAGGAGGAGGGACTTAAGAAGTCTCCACCGCTTCGCGCGCTGCCTTGGTCATTGCCGCCAGTTGCGCGAGCGTCTCGTCGAACCGGCCTTCGCGCTCGGCATCGCGGAGGAACTTCACCCGCTCCACCAGCACCTCCTTCGGCGTCGGCTGTTTCCCGAACAGCGCCAGCACCTCGTCGGCGAAGTTGTCGAGCGGCTGGTAGCCCGGGCGCTGACTCTGCCCCGGGGTCAGCTCGGTCTGCACCGCGGGCGGGGCAAGCTCGATCACCTCGACCTTGCCGTCCAGCACCGCGCGCAGCGACACGGTGTAGCTGTGCATCGCCGCCTTGGTGGCGTTGTACGTCGGCGTCGTCACCAGCGGCACGAAGGCCAGCCCCGAGGTGACGTTGACAATCGCCGCGTCGGGCGTCGCCGCGAGATGCTCGACCAGCGCATCGATCAGCCGGATCGGGCCGAGCAGATTGGTCGCGATCGTCGCCTCGGCATCGGCGAGGTCGCGCTTGGCGTCGAGCGCCTCGAAGCGCATGATCCCGGCATTGTTGATCAGGACGTTTACGGCGGGATGTGCCGCCAGCAGCCGGCCGGCGAAGTCCGCCACGCCCTCGGCGGTTTCCACGTCGAGCGTCAGCGCGTGCATGTTGGCCCGGCCTTCGCAGGCCGCCTCCAGCGCCTCGCGCCGCCGCCCCGCGACGATCACGGTGTTGCCGGCGTCGTGGAACCGGTGCGCGAGTGCCGCGCCGATGCCCGAGCCGCCGCCGGTGATCAGGATGGTGTTGCCTTGGGTCTTCATCATCGCCTCCAGTGCTGATTGCTGGCGGCGATGTACGCCGCTAGGCTCCCAACGAAAGAAGGCACCCGAAAGATTTATACCCACCCAAAAGAGAGTGACTCGATGCCTGCCCCCGCTGCCACACCCCATGCCGACTATCCGGATCTCGACCCGCGCGTGGAAGCGTTGGTCACCGAGGTGATCGGCCGCGTCGCCGACAAATGGACGATGCTCATCCTCGAAACGCTGACCGAGCAGGGCGAGTTGCGCTTCACCCAGATCGGCAAGGCGGTGCCCGGCATCAGCCAGAAGATGCTCACCCAGACGCTGCGCCAGATGGAGCGCGACGGGCTGGTGACCCGCACCATCCACGCCGTGATCCCGCCGCGGGTCGACTATCGGCTCACCGATCTGGGGGGCACGCTGGCCGAGGCGTTCTGTGGCGTGTGGATCTGGGCGGCGACCCATCTCGAGCGGATCGAGGCAGCGCGGGCAGCGTTCGACGCGCGCACCGCCAAGGCGTAACCTTCCGGCTCAGGGCTGCTGCTCCAGCCGCGCGACCATTCGCCGCACCGAGTCGATCTGCAGCCCGTGGCGGAGCTGGAAGCCGAAGGTCTGGCTGTAGCCCCACCAGTCCCAGCAACCGAACGGATTGGCCTGCCAGGTCAGCGGGATGCCGCCCTGCTCCACCGGGATGTTCCACCAGGTCGCCGATCGGTCGACCTGCGGGTAGAGCAAGATGATCCGGTTGGTGTCGGCCCAGCGATTATAGCCGAGCTGCGCGTAGATCACGTCGCTGCCGCCGAGCGAATTGACGCTCTGCACGCAACCATGAAAGACGACGTGTACGCGGCATCCCGGACGCGCGCTGCAGTCTGCGGGCACATAGGCATAGCCCGTGTTCGCCATGGCGGCCGCACCGCTGCCATAGCGGCGCTGGTCGAACGCGAACGGCCTGGCCGAAAGCGACGCCGCCGCTTCGCGCTTCAACCCATAGATGTGATCCAGAATTGCATGCGGCTGATCATAGGGTCGGCCATTCTCGGTACACTGCACGACATAAACGGGCGATTTGTCCTCGCATCGCCCCCCCACCTCGGCGGAGACGAAGGCATGGCTGGCCGGCAGCGCATCGACATAACGCAGCGCGGACCTGGGCACCCGGGCGAGCGTGTAGAAATCGAATACCGAGCGCATCACGGCGGGCACGACGACCGAGTCATGGCTGCCGCTGAACAGATAGACGCGCTGGCGGGCGATGTTGGAAACGGGATCGATCACCCGGTCACGTGCGAATCCGGTTACCGCCCGCCAGCTGTCCTCGGCAGACCAAGGCCGGTCCATGCAGTTCGCGACCACCGCCTGGGCGCCCGAAAGCGCGAACCGTGCACCGCAATTGTAGAGCCCGCCCGCCACGACGCCGACGCCCATGACCTCGCTCGACCACGCAACCGAATATTGCACCGCCATAAAGCCGCCGGAGGAAAGTCCCGAGACGGAGACTTGCGTGCGATCCGCCCCCAGCGCCGGCAGTTCCTGCGCAGTGACAAAAGGTGCCCAACACAATGCAAGCAGCGAAAGCAGCATGGAAAAGGCGCGCATCGTTCACCCCCCGGTGACCATGAGAATCCACGCCGCGACGGCTCCCCGGCAATCGCTGGACGCAGCTGCGACCTTACGCGCTTCTACCATGATTCGCCGCGTCCGCGAAGACAAAACGGGGCCTCCCGCGCCCCCTCGCCAGTCGCGCATGGCAAGGCTATAGCGCCTGACCGCAGTTTCCCCTGTACGCCATCATGACCAGGATCGCCTGATGCTTCGCTCGCTGCTTCCGCTGCTATTGTTAACCATAGCGGTTCCCGCTCGCGCGCAAGACGAATCTTCCGGACGATTGGCGGCGCCCTCCCCAGCGACGCTGGTCGCCCGCTATGGCGCCGATCCGCTGCAGCTGGGCGAGTTGCGCCTTCCCAACGGCAAGGGCCCCTTCCCCGTCGCGGTGGTACTTCATGGCGGCTGCTGGGACGCGACGCAGGGCGAACTGCGCGACACCGCGCCGCTCGCGGAGGCACTGGCGGCGCGTGGCATCGCGACCTGGAACATCGAATATCGGCGCGCCGGCACTCCGGGGGGCGGCTGGCCCGGCACCTTCGAGGACGTGGCCGCCGCGACCGACCATCTCGCGGTACTCGCCCGCACCCAGCCGCTCGATCTCGACCATGTCGCCGTGGTGGGACATGATACCGGCGCACAACTCGCACTCTGGGTTGCCGCCCGGCCGAGGCTCGGGAACCCGATCGCGGGCGCGATGGCGGTACGCCCGGTGACCGCCGTCGCGATCGACGGGCCGGGTACGCTTGGCCCGCTACTCGGTGCCGCTGCGCAGGCCTGTGGCGAGGCCGCCGCCACCCGCTTCATGGGCGGCACGCCGGCGGAAAAGCCCGAAGCCTATGCGCTCGCCAGCCCGCAGGGACATCTGCCGCTCGGCGTCCATCAGCTGATCGTCGTCGGCGCGCTGGGCGCGGAGATGGCGCCCTATGTCCAGGCCGCGCTTGCCTCGGGCGACACGGTGGTGAAGCTCGCCCCCGGCGGGGCAGACCACCGCAACGTCATCGCGCCCGCCACGCCGCAGGGCAAGCAGGTCGCGGATTTCATCGCGGCGCAGGCGTTCGGGGAGTAGCGGGGCCCTGGCGCCCCTTATCGCTAACCGCTCGCAATAATATCGCGAACGGTTCGCAATAATTAGCCCCCTGCCCCCAGCAGATCGTGCCGGCGCAAGGCATGGCGAAGCTGGTCGTAGGTCAGTCCCAGCGCCTCGGCAGTCGCGCGCTGGTTGAAGCGATGCTCGGCCAGCGCCTGCGACAGGAGCTGCTTCTCGAAGCGCGAAACCCGCGTCTTGAAATCCCCGCCCAGATCCGCTGGCGCCGGGGGCGCGGCAGCGGGTGCGGCCGCAGCCGGGGCCGCCGGCTCGGCAGGCTTGTCCACCGGGCGCATCGACGAGGCCATCGGCCGCGGTCGATAGGGCGAGGCGAACGGATCGATCTCGATATGGTCGATCGGCCCGCCGCGGTCCCAGCGATAGACCGCGCGCTCCACCACGTTGCGCAGCTCGCGGACATTGCCGGGCCAGTCGTAGGACAGCAGCGCGTCGAGCGCATGCGGACCCCAGCCGGGCCAATCCTGCCAGCCCAGTTCGGAGGCCATGCGCCGGCCGTAGAACTCCGCCAGCACCTCCACGTCACCACCGCGGTGACGTAGCGGCGGCAATGTCACCACCTCGAAACTTAGCCGGTCGAGCAAATCGGCGCGGAAGGTCCCCTTCTCCACCCGGTACGGCAGATGTTCGTTGGTCGCCGCGACGATGCGGACGTCCACGCGCACCGGGCGCGAGGAGCCGATCCGCGTGATCTCGCCATATTCCACCGCGCGCAGCAGCCGCTCCTGCGCGCCCATCGAGAGCGTGCCGAGTTCGTCGAGGAACAGCGTGCCGCCATCGGCCTCCTCGAAGCGGCCGGTGCGCGCCTTGGTGGCGCCGGTGAAGGCACCGGCTTCGTGCCCGAACAATTCGGCCTCGATCAGCGTCTCGGGAAGTGCGGCGCAGTTCATCGTGACCAGCGGCTGGTCCCAGCGCGGGCTCAGCCGGTGGAGACGCTCGGCGACCAGTTCCTTGCCGGTCCCGCGTTCGCCGATCACCAGCACCGGGCGATCGAGTGCCGCCGCCCGGCTCGCCTGTTCCAGCGCGTCGATAAAGGCCGAAGACTGGCCGATGACCTGGGTGATCCGCTCCATTCCCCAAGCTTGGCGAATTTTCCCAACTATTAGCAAGTGCAATTTGCGTAACTACATTTGTAGTCGACCCGGAAACGTCAGTTTTCCGCCATTTTCAAAAATTGGCACGCCTCCTGCAAAGATGGAGGCAAGCCCGATGACGGGCAGCAACATCAACCTGCCAAGGTTCAGGAACACGATCATGACCAACCAGATCCACACCCTCCGCAACGCCTTCGTGGCGGTTTCCTTCGCCTTCCTCGCCAGCGTGGTTCTCACCGCCGGCGCGGTGGCCCCGGCGATCGCCTGAGGCGGGCACACGAGGTCTCCCCGGCACTGCCTCCCTCGGTAGTGCCGGGGCCGCCGGAAGGGCCCCCATCCCTTCCGGCGGCACCCCCAAAGAACATACGAAGGAGCGCAATATCATGGGTATCTTCTCGCGAACCCGCGACATCATCGCCGCCAACGTTACCGACCTGCTCGACAAGGCTGAAGATCCGGCAAAGATGATCCGCATGATCATCCTCGAGATGGAGGAAACGCTGGTCGAGGTTCGCGCCAGCGCCGCCCGGACGATCGCCGATCAGAAGGAAATGCGCCGCCACATCGCGAAGCTCGAAAAGCTCCAGGAAAGCTGGACCGAAAAGGCCGAGCTGGCCCTGTCCAAGGACCGCGAGGACCTCGCCAAGGCCGCCCTGGTCGAACGCCAGAAGGCCGCCGACATGTGCGACCAGCTGCAGCAGGAGATCGCGGTGCTCGACGAAGCGCTCCGCGCCTCGGAAGAGGACATCAACAAGCTGCAGAACAAGCTGCGCGAGGCGCGCACCCGGCAGAACTCGATCGTCGCCCGCCTGGAAAGCGCCAACAACCGCGCCCGCTTGCGGGAAATGACCAACGGGTCGAAGATGCAGGACGCCTTCTCGCGCTTCGACATCCTGGAACGCCGCGTCGATCTGGCCGAAGGCCGTGCCGATGCGATGGGCCTGGGCGGCAACCCGAAGACGCTCGAAGAGGAAATCGCCGAACTCCGCTCGTCGGAAAAGGTCGATGCCGAACTCGAGGCGCTCAAGGCACGGCTGAACAAGGGAGCATAACCGGTGGACGAAATCATCATTCCGGTCTTCGTCTGCGCGATACTCTTCCTCGGTCTTCCCTGGATCGTCTTCCACTACGTCACGAAGTGGAAGCAGGCAGGAACGATCACCCGGGAAGACGAGAACCTGCTCGATGACCTGTATCGCACGGCGCGCATGCTCGAAGACCGGCTGATGACGGTCGAACGCATCATCGCCGCCGACAACCCCGACTATCGCCCGCTCTCGGCCCAGCGCCCCGAGCCGGGCCAATATGATCCTTCACGGAGGAACTGAGATGTCCGCTCGCACCAAATTCTATCTCGATCGTCAGAACCGCAAGTTCATGGGCGTCTGCGCCGGCCTGGCGGATTACACGGGCATCGACGTGACCTGGGTGCGCGTGGCCACCGTGCTGCTCACCCTGGCCACCGGCTGGGGCGCCCTGGGGTATTTCGTGATCGCCTGGATCGCGAACCCCAAGCCGGTGGGCCTCTACGACACGCCGGAAGACGAACGCTTCTGGCAGGGCGTCCGCTCCAGCCCCAAGCGCTCGACCTCGGAGGTCCGCTCCAAGTTCCGCGACATCGATCGCCGGCTCGCCGACATCGAGATGTTCTACACCAGCCGCAACACCCGGCTGGCTGACGAGATCGAAAGCCTGCGCTGAGGCGCAGGCTGCCAACAGGGAGGCACGACGATGGACTGGAGTGGCCCCGGCTTCGTGATCGCACTGGTGGCGATCTCCACCTTCGGGTGGCTGGCCAACAACTGGATCCGCGCCAAGCACGGCTATTCGATCAGCGACGATCACGGCAAGAATATCGACAAGATCGACGCCCACACCAATCGCAAGATCGACCTGCTCGCAGCCGAGAACGAACGGCTCGCAGGCCAGATCAGCCGACTGGAAGACCGAATTTCGGTGCTCGAACGGATCGCCACCGATCCCGCCGAGCGCACCGCCCGCGCCATCGACGCGCTGCGCTGAGCTCAGGGAGACGCACAATGATCGAAGTAGCACTCGCCCCGTTCATGCCCTGGATCATCCTGGCCGGAATCGCCATGGGCTTTTTGGGGGTCGGCGGCTGGCTGTTCACCACCTGGCTCCGCGTCAAGAACGGGTACCCGCTCGAAAACAGCTGGGGCAAGGCAGTGTATCCGCAGCGCAACGACGAGGCGATCGAGCGGATCAAGCTGATCAGTCAGGAGAACGCCCAGCTGCGCGCCGAGCTCGGTTCGGTCAAGGACCGGCTCGCCAATGTCGAACGCATCGTGACCGATGGCGCCCACCAGCTCGATCGCGAGATCGAGGCACTGCGCAACCGCTCGAACTGAGGAGGCTTCGATGAACCTCAACATGATCGCGTTTTTCACGCTCGTGGTGGTCATCCCCGTCGTCGCCGGCGTCGGCAGCGACATGTTCCGCCGGTGGCTGAAGCACAAGGAGGCGATGGCCCAGGCGCTCAACGCCCAGACGGCGGAGAAAGCGGCACAATATGCCGCACAGACGGAACGGTTGGAGCAGCGCCTGCGGGTGCTGGAACGGATCATTACCGATCGCGGCATGGGTCTCGCCGAAGAAATCGAAACGCTGCGCGACGCGCCGCTGAACTGAAGAAACGTTTCCACCTTCTTCCACGCAAGGAAATTTCGATGATTGTCATGCTCGCAGTGCTTGCCGCACTGTGCGGGGGAGCTATTGCCCTCGCCGAAAGCCGCGATCGCCCCCGCCGCCGCGCCCTCCGCGCCGCCCAGGCATCGCAAGCAGGAAATTGAGGCGCCACACGCGCCGGTACAGGGGAGTAAGGTGCAATGAACCCGTTCGAAATGGTCGTGGCCATCATCGTCGTGATCACGATCGGCAAGGTTCTCCAGGCGCGCTACGGCGTGGTCAAGGCGGGCCGGGGCGACCGAATGGAAGGCCTCGCCGTCCGCGATCCAGCCGAGAAGTTCGAGGCCGACCGCCTTCGCGACGAGATCCGCGCCCTCAAGGAGCGCGTCCAGGTGCTCGAACGCGTCATCACCGACAATGAAAACAGCCTGCGGCTCGACCACGAGATCGAGAAGCTGCGCGACAAGAACCGGATCTGAGCCATGTTTCTGGGAGCGAACCCCATGACCATCGACCCGCAAACCACCATCACCCTCGCCGTCTCCGGCCTGGCCGGGCTGGGCATGATCACCGCCGCGGCATTGTCCGGCTGGCGCGGCTGGCTGGCGCTGAAGCACCGCGAACTGGTCGAACTCCGCCGGCCCGAGCCGACCGCCGCGACAATGCCCAGCCCCGCCTCGCGGATCGAGCTGGCCGACCTCAAGGAACGCATCCGCAAGCTGGAGGCGATCGCCGCCGGGGTGGACCTGTGAGCCAGGCGACCCCGCCGGTGGCGGAGGCCCAGCCCGCCCCGGCGCCGGCGCGGGCACCCCGCCCCCGGCTCGGCCTGCGCTACGACGCCCCGGCGACGAAGTAACCACGAGGCTGGAAAAGCCCGCGCTACCCCGCTAGCGCGGGGACCATGACCAGCCTCGACGATCTCCAGGAAGAATACGGGTTTCTCGACGCCGACGATCGCTATCGCCTGCTGATCGATCTCGGCAAGGCGCTCGAGCCGATGCCCGACCCGCTCAAGACCGATGCGACGCTGGTGCGCGGCTGCTCGGCTTCGGTTTGGGTCTATCCGACGCGAACCGACGACGGACGGCTCCACTTCCTGGCGGATTCGAACGCGGCGATCACCAAGGGCATCATCGCGCTGGTGCTGCTGACCGTGCAGGATCGCAGCCCCGCCGAGATCCTGGCGACAGACATCGAAGCCGCGCTGGCGCCGTTCGACCTGAAGAACCAGCTCAGCTCGAACCGGACCCAGGGCATCCCCAACATGATCGCGCTGATCCGCGAAACGGCGGAGCGGTACGCCTGACTTAGAAAACCCTCTCCCCTTCGGGGAGAGGGAGGGGCCCGCTGCCGGAGGCAGTGGGAGGGAGAGGGGCACAGCGAGGCTCGCCTCGCGCGGTTGCTACGCAACCGCTCACCCTCTCCAAGCTGCGCTGGCGAGCAAGCTCGCAAGCTACGCTATCCTCTCCCTCAAGGGAGAGGAGACGCTACGAAAGCCCCAGTTCGCGCCCGACCTCTTCGAGGTCCGCGCCCTTCTTCACGATCAGCCATTCCCGCGCCTGCGCGCCGTTGACCACGGTCACCGCGCCGCCGGGGCAAACGCCGAGGCACTTGGTCTCGACGACGCCGACCTCGGCCTTGCGCCCCTTGCCGAGTCCGAACTCCTTGCGCAGCGCCTTGGCGAGCGAGGTCTTGCCCTTGGGGCCGAAGCCGCCGCCGAGCTTCTTCGAGCATTTCCCGCAGACCAGCACCGCATTGCCCCAGTTGGAGGCGACCAGCTGGCTCATTGCGGCTTCCACTGGCGCCGGTCCTCGGCGGTCTTGAGCACGTCATAGGCCGCCTGGATCGCCTGGAACTGCCTGGCGGCGGCGCTATCGTTCGGCCGCACGTCCGGATGATATTCCTTGGCGAGCCGGCGCCAGGCGCCGCGCACCGCCTCGAAGCTCGCGTCGACCTCCAGCTCCAGCACTTCCAGCGCCTTCATCTCGTCGCGCGAGCGGCTGCCGTCGCCGGGGCCGGCCCAGCTGTTGGTCGCCGAATGCGCATAGCCGTTGGCGGTGCGGCGCTCATTGGCCTCGCGCTGCGCCGCTTCTTCGGCGGTAAGCCCGGCGAAATAGTCCCAGTTGCGGTTATATTCCGCGGCATGTTCCTCGCAGAAATACCAGCGGTCCGGGTTGTTGGGGGATTTGGGCGCGGGCCGGTCGCCCGGCTTTTCGCAGCCGTCGCGGTCGCACAGCCGCACGCGCGCGGCCTCGCGCTCGGAGCCGTACTCGCGCCAGCGGGGAAAGCCCCAGTCCATCGATCGCGTGTGTCGCGCCATAGCCCGCCCAAATAGGGGCGCGGTCCAGCCTTGGCCAGTGCCCGCGCGCCGGAAGCAAAATGCCAGAGGGTCTGTAAGCCGGGTTCTGTCCACCCCATACGGGGATAGGCGACCATTCCTCTAGGCGACGGATCGCTCCGCCGCTCCAGCAACCAACCCGGACGACGCGCCGGAACGAGGCGCATGTGCCGTCCCTATTCGGTCTTGCTCCCGGTGGGGTTTACCAAGCCGCTTCCGTTACCGGTCGCGCGGTGCGCTCTTGCCGCACCCTTTCACCCTTGCCCTTACCCCGGCGAACCGGGGCAGTGGGCGGTCTGCTCTCTGTGGCACTTTCCCTGGGGTCGCCCCCGGCGGGCATTACCCGCCACCGTCGTTCCGTGGAGCCCGGACTTTCCTCCCCCTGCTTTGCAGCAGGCGGCGGCCGCCCGACCCTCTGGCGCGGTCCGCTCTAGCGGCTTCGCGCCGCTGCGCAAGCGGTTCAGCGCTGCGCGGCGGGCGGCGCGCTCGGCGCGGGCGCGGATTGGGTGGTGGTTACCGATGCGGTTTCTACACTGGGCGCAGATGCTGGCGCGGCCGGCTGCGGTGCCGCCTCGACACGCGGCGCAGCGGCCTGCTCGACCGCCGCGACCTCGCGCGACTTGGCCTGCTCGGCCGTATCCTGCGCATCGCCGCGGGCGTCCTGCGCCTTCCTGGCGGCGTCCTGGTCCTTGGCCTGATCCTTCGTCTTGTCGGCGTCCTGTGCGCGCTGTTCCTCGGGCTGCTCGCTCGGCTCGACCTTGACCGGCGCCATCGCGGTGCCCCAGGCCTGTACGTCGATGCGCCACTGGGTGCTGGTGGTCCCGCCGGCGAGCGCGGCACGGCGATAGTCGGCGGCAACGCTCACCACCTTGTCCGCGCCGGCGACGCGGGCGACCCGGTGCAGCTCGGCCCTCGCCTCGGCAGCGGTAGGCGCGTTCATGATGCCGATGCCGGGCCCCTTCGCGTCGCCGCGAACGAAACTGGTCAGGCGGACATGCACCGGGCCCATGGGTGCCATTGCAGCGCGAATCGAGTTGCTCACCGTTCGTACCTCCGGCGTGCACCCAATCAAATTCCGCTTAGAATTCCGTAACCAAACATGGTTAGCGGGTATCGATTCGCGTCAGTCCTCTCCCTGCGGGCGCGGCAGCAGCAGCGCGAGCAGGATGCAGCGGCACTCCATGTCGATCTCGCCGTCGATCATCTCCGGGCGGAACCGCCGCTGGAAGGCGGTCACGGCCGCGACCGGATCGGTAACGTCATAGCCGAAGCGCTCCAGCGCCAGCATGAAGCCGCCATCGGGCCAGCCGGGATCGACCAGGTTGCGCGTCGGCCGCGGCAGCGCCAGCCGCAGGCGGGCGAGCGCGTGCCAGTTGAACAGCTCGCCGGGATCCTGCTTGCGCGCCGGCGCCACGTCCGAATGGCCGACCACGTTGCCGCGGGTGATGCCGTGCCGCTCCTTGATGTCGGCGACCAGCGGGATCAGTGAGCTCATCTGTTCGGGGGTGAAGGGCCGGTAGCCGAATTCATGGCCGGGATTGACGATCTCGATGCCGATCGAGGCAGAGTTGACGTCGTCGATCCCGCGCCAGTGCGCGCGGCCGGCGTGCCAGGCGCGCTTGCCCTCGTCGACCAGGCGGAAGATGCGGCCATCCTCCTCGATCAGATAATGCGCCGAGACCTGCGCCTCCGGATCGCGCAGCCGCGCCAGGGCGGCCTCCCCGCTCTCCATGCCCGTGTAGTGAAGCACGATCATCGAGACGGGGGAGAGGCGCTCGCCGAAATTGGGCGAAGGCGCGTCGAGGATGTCGAGGCCGCTGGTCATGCATTCTTCTACTGCACGCATCGGCGCTGACAATCCGCCCGGCTCAACCAGCTGCCGCAACCGGCGCGGACTCGGCATCGGCGGTGCGATAGAAGCCGCGAAAGGCTTCGCTGGGGGTGAAATGCTCGGTCAGCCCGATCACCGTCTCGCCCGCGCCGAGCACCAGCAGCCCGCCGGGCTGGATCGCGGTCGCCAGCCGGTCGAACACCTGGCGGCGGAGCGGCAGCGAGAAATAGAGCATCACGTTGCGGCACAGGATGATGTCGAACTTGCCCGGCGGGGGCACATCCGCAGTGAGGTTCTGCTGGCGGAACTGGACGCGGCGGACCAGTTCCTGCCGCGCGACCCAGTCGCCGCCCTCGGTATCGAACCACTGGACCATCCGGCGCACGGGAAGCCCGCGCTGGATCTCGAACTGCGAATAGCGCCCCGCCCGTGCCCGGGCGAGTGCCGCGGCGGACACGTCGGTGGCGACGATCTCGGGCGGCATCGGGAAGGCGTCGGCCTTTTCGTCGAACAGCATCGCCAGCGACAGCGGCTCCTGGCCCGTGGAGCAGCCGGCCGACCAGATGCGCAGCCGGCGGTTGCCGATCGCCGCCTGCGTCGCCACCGCGGCCGCGGCGATCTGATCCAGCACCGCCACGTCGCGGAAAAAGCTGGTTTCCTGGTTGAGCAGCACGTCCACCACCTGGTCGGCAAGCTCGCCCGAGCGCGCGCCGAGCAGCTGCCCGACCAGCGCATCGAGGCTCGGCAGCCCGCGCTCGCGAAGCACCGGCTTCAGCGCCGTCTCGATCCGCCATGCCCGATTGGCGGCGATCTGCTGGCCGGTCCGCTGTTCGAGCAGCGCCCCGATCAGCTGCATCGCCCCGCCGCTTGGCGCCATATGGTCGATCATCGCGCCCCTCCCCTGCCGATCAGCCGTCCGATTTCGTCGGGCGGCAGCACCGCGCTCGCCCGTCCCGCCGTCGCCACTGCGCCCGGCATGCCCCAGACGACCGAGCTGGCCTGGTCCTGCACCAGCACCTTGGCGCCGACCTCGACCATCCGCCCCGCGCCTTCGCAGCCATCGCGGCCCATGCCGCTCAGCACCACGCCCAGCGCCCGCGCGCCGAACACCTCGGCGATGCTTTCGAACATCGGGTCGACCGAGGGCATGCAGCCGCTCCGCGCCCATTCGGTGCTCAGCCGGATCGCCGCCCCCTCGGAGGTACGCACCACCTTGATGTGCGCGTCGCCGGGCGCGATCACGATCCGGCCGGGGCGGATCCGCATCCGATCGGTCGCGACGTCGCACGGCCGGCTGCCGAGCACCGCGAGCTGGGTGGCGAAATAGGTCATGAAGCTCGCCGGCAGATGCTGGGTGACCAGGATTGGCAGCTGGAAGCTCGCCGGGATCTGCCGGAAGAACTGGCTGAGCGCATGGATACCGCCGGTCGAGGCACCGATCGCGACGATCTGGAAGGCATCGAGCTGGACGCTCGCGTTCGCGGGCCGCGGCGCCGGGGCCGGCGGACAGGCGGCGACCGGCTCGCCCGGCAAGTCGAACAACCTGGCGAGCCGCTCTTCCAGCACCTCGGCGAAACGCCCGCCGAACGCGCCGACGCCAGGCTTCACCAGCGTGTCGGCAGCACCCAGCGCCAGCGCCTGCAGCGTGGTCGCCGCGCCTTCGTCCGCCGAGGAAGAGACGATCAGCACCTTCGCCCCCCGGCCCGCGGTGACCACGTCCGGCAGCGCGGTGAGGCCGTCGATCCCGGGCATGGCGATGTCGAGCAGGATGATGTCGACCGTCTCGCGCGCCAGATAGTCGAGCGCCGCGCGCGCTTCGCTCAGCGCCGCCGTCACGCGGAAGCGCTGCGTGCCTTCGATCATCCGGCTCAGCACCGAGCGCGCGACGACCGAATCATCGACGATCAGCACGCGGCCCGTGGTGGGGGCATGCGCCGGATCGACCGGCAGCGGGGAGGACTGGCTCGTCACGCGGGCGCGCTCCGGCGGGAGGAGGTCAGGCGACGCCGACGATCTGCAGCTTGCTTTCCAGCGTCTCGCGATCGAACGGCTTCATCACATATTCGTCGGCGCCGGCCTCGATCGCCGCGCGGATATAGGCCATGCCGTTCTCGGTGGTGCAGAACACCACCTTGGGGCGTTTCTCCAGCCCCGAATTCTTGAGCGCGCGCAGGAAGTCCATGCCGCTCATCACCGGCATGTTCCAGTCGAGCAGCACCACGTCGGGCGTGGCGGCCAGGCAGGAATCGAGCGCCTCGCGCCCGTCGCCGGCCTCGCGGACTTCGAAATCGAGGGTTTCGAGAATGTGCCGGGCGACTTTCCGGATCACTTTCGAATCGTCCACGACGAGGCACGTCTTCATCGGTCCCTGATCCCCTGGCAGGTGTCTTTGAAATTCCACTTTACCTGCAAGGTGTAAGCTTCGCGTTAATCCGCGTTCAGGAAAGCAGCGCCGATGCGGGGACCAAGGCCGCGAGGTCGACGACCAGGATCGGCTCACCGTCGCGCTCGACCAGCCCGCGCGCCGCATTCCGCCAATTTCCCTCGAGCGCGATGCCGCCGGCGAGGGGGCGCAGCTCGAACGGCTCCACATCCTCCAGCGTGTCGACCAGCATCGCATAATGATGCCCGTCGATCGCAGTGATCACCGCGCGCCGGGCCAGCGTGCAGCCGTTCATCCCCAGCGCCGCCTCGGTATCGACGACGGTGACGACGCGGCTGCGCAGCGCCGCCAGCCCGCGCACCGCCTTGGCCGCGCGCGGCACCGCGGTGACCTCGCCGATGTCGACCACCGATTCGACCTGGTCCGAATCGATCGCGACGGTACGGCCCGCCACTTCGGCGATCAGATAGAGCTGCTCGGCCATCAGCACCCTCCCCGCGCGCCGACCCGCGCTTCGAGCGCGAAGAGCAGGCCTGCACGGTCATAGCGATAGACGCTGTCGTCGCCCGGCTCGGCCTGGCGCTTGCGGCGCAGGCGGACCACCGGCGCGGCGGGCGTACCGGGATCGGCCGCATCGGCGGCGAGCACCACCGCCGGGATCTCCCCCGGCGCGAGGCTCGCGGCGACGCGGTAGCCGGCGGTCTCCAGCAGCGGGCGGACGAAGGTCGCCAGCCAGCCGTCCTTGTCGCCGGCGAGCAGGCAGAGCGGCGCATCCTCGGCGGCGACACGGTCGACATGCATGTCGAACACCCACAGCACGTCGAGCACCTCGATCTGTTCGCCCTCGACCAGCGCCACCCCCATCGCCGCACCCGGCGCGCGGGCCGGCGCGATCTCGGCCGGCAAGGTCACGATCTCGATCGCCTCGTCGATCGCATAGGCGACCTCGGCATCCTCGTCCTTGAGCCGCAGCACGCTCAGCCGCTCGCGCCCGTCGAGCGCGCCCTGCATCGCCAGCGGCACGATCCGCCCGTCTATCGCCAGGCGGTGACTTCCCGCCGCGAGGTGCACCTGCGCGGCGGACACCTTCTCGACGCGATCGACCGCCGCCAGCGGCACCGCGCGGCGGACGCCGTCGAGGTCGTCGAACAGCAGCGCGGGCAGCCCGGGCACCGCGGCTTCCTCGATGACGTCTCCGAACGCGGCGCTCAGGTCGCGGCTGAAATCGAGGCCGCCCACCCGCGCCATGCCCGCGCTGTCGAGCAACAGCATCGGCAGCCCGGAATCGGGCAAAGTCTGGCCGGCATAGATGCCGGTCGCCATCACCGCGGGCGAGGCCGGCTTGATGACCAGTTCCTCATTGTCGTGCACCTCGTCGACGGCGAGTGCATAGCTCCCCGCCCCCGCGCCGACGATCACGAGCATGCGCGGCCCATGCCGTTCGCGGTCCGGGCACAATTCCAGCAGATGGCCAAGGTCGAGCAGCGGCATCCGCCGCTCGCGCACGGTGGCGATCGGGGTGCCGCCCAGCTGATCGATGCGGATCGCCTCGCCGCGCTCGCTGACGATCTCCTCGATCGACTGGCGCGGGATAGCGAAGCGCTGCTGGCCCGCGCCGACGATGATCGCCGAGATGATCGACAGCGTCAGCGGCACATGGATGGCGATGCGCAGGCCCTTGCCGGGGACATTGTCCAGCTCCACCCGGCCGCCGATCTGGTCGATGCTCGCCTTGACCACGTCCATGCCGACGCCGCGGCCGCTGACCTCGGACACGATGTCCTTGCTCGACAGGCCCGGATGGAACATCAGCTCGAGCTTGGCCGCGTCGCTCAGCGCGTGCAGGTCGCGTTCGCTGCGGATGCCGCTGGCCGCGAGCTTCTGGACCAGCCGCGCGACATCTACCCCGCGCCCGTCATCGGCGATCTCGATGATGATCTGGTTGCCCGATTGCCGCGCCGACACGCACAGCCGGCCGACCTCGCGCTTTCCCGCGGCGCGGCGCTCGGCCGGTGCCTCGATGCCATGGTCGATCGCGTTGCGGATGATGTGGACCAAGGGATCGCGCATCACCTCGATCATCTCGCGGTCGAGCTCGACGTCGGATCCCTCGATCTGCAGCGCCACCGACTTGCCGAGCCCCGCCGCGGTATCGCGCACCATGCGCGGCAGCGGCGAGAACAGCGCGTCGATCTTCTGCATGCGGGTGCGGGTGACGGTGTCGCGCATCTCGCCGACGGTGAGCGACAGCCGCTCCAGCGCCGCCTCGACCGCCGGATCGATTTCGCCGACCCGCAGCCGCCGGGCGAGCTCGTTGCGCGCCAGCACCATCTCGGACATGCCGCTCATCATCCGGTCGAGCAGGTCCACGCCCAGCCGCACGCTGCGCGAGGGCGCCCGCTGCGCGACCGGCGACGGCAGCACGATCTCCTCCGATCCCTCGGCGAGCGCGGCGATCAGCAACTCCTCGCCGCTGTCGTCGAGCGCGGCGCCGGCATCGATCGCCTCGACGATCTCGCCGATCCGGTCGACCACCGCGAGCACGGCATTGACCAGCGCGCGATCGGGCACCCGCGCGCCGTCGCGCACCTGCGCCAGCACGTCCTCGGCGGCGTGCGCCAGCCGCTCCAGCCGCGGCAGGTCGAGAAAGCCGCAGCTGCCCTTCACGGTGTGGACGAAGCGAAAAATGGCGTCGAGCCGCGCCCGGTCGTCGGGCTGCGACTCCCAGGCGACGATCTCGCCCGAAAGCGCCTCGAGCGTCTCGCGCGTCTCGGCGATGAAGTCCTGCAGCAGGTCGTCCATGGGGCCCCGGTGGAAATTTCCGGGGGCCACCATGGCGGTCGAGGGTTAATACCCGGTTATGGAGCTCGATCCTTCCCGGCTCAGCCTACGGGGAAGGACGCCCCGAACAGCAGCACTTCGGAATCGGGCGGGCTCACCTGGAGCTGGCCGCCATGCTGGACGACCAGTTCGTGCGCGAGAAATGCCGCCGCCGCGCGCGGGGTGATCGGCACTTCCTCGCGGCCGCCGGCAAGCGCGCCGCGCAGTTCGGGGTCGAGCACGATGCGCGGGCCGTCGGCGCGGATCACGATCTCGATCGTGCCCTCGGTGGTCTCGGCGCCGATGTCGAGCTGGCCGCCGCGGACCAGCGCGTCGCCGCCGATCAGCGCGAGGTTGAGCAGCACCTTGATCGCCTGCTTGGCCATCACCGGCTCCTCGACCATCCAGCCGATCTTCACCCGGTGATTGTCGCCGAACAGCCCTTCGAGCGCGGCCTGCGCCTCGCGCGTGTCGACCGTCTCGCCGAATCCGCCGGCGGCGCCGAACGCGAGGCGGAAGAACTTCAGCTTGTTGGCGCTTGCCCGCGCGCTCTCCGCCAGCAGCTCCAGGCAGCGGGCGCGCATCTCCGGATCATGTTCGTCGGCAAGCAGTTCCAGCCCGTTGTTGAGCGCACCCACGGGGCTCAGCAAGTCGTGGCACAGGCGCGAACAAAGCAGACTCGCGAATTCGGTAGGGCTGATATTCAAGTTCTGAGGCTCCAGCTGTGGATCCCCTTTGGCGCAGCGGATGGGAAGCTGCAAGCATCGTGGCGGCATCCTCACGCGATCGGTGGCGTTCGTCGGACGACTAGGGGTGCGCTGCAGTCGCGATACAAAGCGCCGAAAGTGCTGCGCTTGCTGGCGGGGTAGAAAAGCATGGGGGGGGGCGCGAGGCCCGGTATTCTTCGCCTAGGCGGCCCGGCGGGGGCGGATGCGTCCCGCCGGGCTCTGCGTCAGACCCTGCGACCGGTGAACAGCTGGATCAGGCCGATCACGAGCGCGATCACGAGCAGGATGTGGATGATCCCGCCGGCGATGTGGAACGAGAAGCCCAGCAACCACAGGATGACCAGGATTACGACGAGCGTCCAAAGCATTGTATCTCTCCCTGAAATTCGGACCGGTTAACGTGAGGAAGGCCTGGATCGTTCCGGCTGCGCGCGCCAACCGCAGACTTTTCAGACGCTTCGGTCTGGTCTAGCGCCGAACGTGAGCCTTGCAGGAGCGCGCATCAATGGCCCGAACCCTGACGATCGACTTCGTCTCCGACATCGTCTGCCCCTGGTGTGTGATCGGCCTGAAGGGGCTGGAGGAAGCGCTTTCCCGCATGGGCGACGCGGTCACCGCCGAGATCCGCTTCCATCCCTTCGAGCTCAACCCGGCAATGGCGCCCGAGGGCGAGAACATCGTCGAGCATATCGGCCGCAAATATGGCGCGACGCCCGAACAGTCCGCCGGCACCCGCGCGATGATCCGCGAGCGGGCCGCGGCACTCGGCTTCACCATGGCGATGGGCGACGAGTCCCGGATCTACAACACCTTCGACGCGCACCGGCTGCTCCACTGGGCCGGGCTGGTCGGCGACCAGCGCGGACTGAAGATGGCATTGTTCACCGCCTATTTCACCCAGGGCAAGAACCCCGGCGACCGGAACGTGCTGCTCGCCGCCGCCGAACAGGCCGGGCTCGATGCGGTGGAGGCCGCGCGCGTGCTCGACGAGGGCCGCTATGCCGAGGAAGTGCGCGCCGAGGAGGCGCTGTGGCAGTCGCGCGGCATCCAGTCGGTGCCCGCCATCGTCATCGACCAGCGCTACCTGATTTCCGGTGGGCAGCCACCGGAAGCCTTTGAGCAGGCACTACGTCAGATCGCGGCAGAGGCGCACTGACGCGAAAAACCCGAATTTGTTACGGAATCGAATTGTTTTTGGCGAAAGTCGCATGCTAGCGGGTGCAACCTAGATTTGAGGGTCGATGACGGTGCTTCAGGCGGCAACAACGGATCCGGGGGCGTTGCCCCCGCACTGGATCGAGGTCGCCCAGCACCCGGACTTCGGAAGAGCTGCGCGGTGTTTTGCCGCTAACATCCTCGCGGTTGCGGAGTCCGATCGCACGCTGGCCGCGGTGTTCAAGGATGCCGGCCATTATGTAACGGCGATGTCGGCGGCCTATCTCGACACCCGCGGCGGCCTCACCCTTACCCTGCTCCGACAGATCTGCGCAGCTACCGGGCTGCTGACCGCCAACCGCGCCGCCGCGCTGATCGACTTCATGCAGCATATCGGCGTGCTCGCCCCCGCCGCCGACCATGGGTACCGGACGACACCTGCCTTCCAGCGCGCCTGGTGCCGGCACATCCAGGCAGCGCTGGAGCCCGCCGCGATGCTCGATCCGGCGCTGGCAGCCATTGCGGAAGCACTGGAAGACCCCAAGCACTATCAGCATTTCCTCAGTGTCCAGGCGAGCCGGCTCTATGCGCTGGCGAGCGAGCCCGATCCCTTCCCCAGCCTCCGCGCCTCGTTCCTGCACCCGCTGGCCGGCTGTGCCATCCTCCACACGCTGGCCCTGACCTGCACCGACGATGCGTTCGTGCCGATCGCGGGCGCAAGCGTGCCGCTCACCGAACTGGCCCGGCGCTTCGGCGTGTCGCAGCCGCACGTCCGCCGGCTGCTCAAGCGCGCCGAGGCGAACCGCTTCCTGCTCCACGTCGGCCCTAGCCGGCGGGCGTTCCACCCCGAGGGCTTCCCGACGATCCGCTACCATTATGCCGCGCATCTCAGCGAGATGATCGCCTGCGGACGGCTGGTGCTGGCGGGGCTGGCAGCGGGGGACCACGCTCCAGAACTCGCTTGACCGTATCCTCCCCCCGCCAGGGGGAGGACGCGGCGCTTCCGGATTCTAAACGAGGATCAGTGCCTCTTCCGCGAACTTGTCCCACCGGCCCGCATCCCCGGCCCGCCAGCAGGTGACGTCCTCCCCGCCGAGGATCACCCACAGCTTCCCGTCCGGCGCCGCCATCGCCGCATCGGTGCGCGAGGGCGCCGCATCCCCGCTCGGATGCGAATGCCAATAGCCGAGCAGCGCATCCCCGCCCGCCCGCTCCGCCCGCAGCGCGGCGAACAGCGCGGCGGGATCGATCTCGAAGCGGATCTCGGGCGCATCGGAAACGTTTGCACACTCGGTGAAGCGTTCGATCCTGCCTCCTGCCCCCAGCAACAGCCCGCACGCTTCCCGCGGCGCCGCAGCCGTCGCAGCTTTTTTCATACCGGCCAGTATAGATATTGAAATCATAACGCCCATGCCCATTTCCGGTAAAACATGAATCAGGGGGTTTCCATCTTAGAAGCGCGGATCGCGGACGAGGCGCATGGCTGGCGGCTCGACCGTGCCTTGACCGATGCGCTGCCGACGCTGTCGCGCGAACGCGTGAAGGCGCTGATTTCCTCCGGCGCCGTCACCGGCCCGGACGGCGCGCTCGCCCGCGACCCCGCCCGCAAGGCGGTGGGCGGTGCGGTCTTCCAGGTCGTGGTGCCCGATCCCGCGCCCGCGCACAACGAAGCGCAGGACATCCCGCTCAACGTGGTGTTCGAGGACGAGCATCTGATCGTGATCGACAAGCCCGCGGGGCTGGTCGTCCATCCGGCGGCGGGCAATCTCGACGGCACGCTGGTCAACGCGCTGCTTCACCACTGCGCCGGCCAGCTTTCGGGCATCGGCGGCGTCGCGCGGCCGGGGATCGTCCACCGGATCGACAAGGACACGTCGGGCCTGATGGTCGCGGCCAAGACCGATCGCGCGCATGTCGGCCTCGCCGCCCAGTTCAAGGCGCACAGCATCGACCGGCGCTACCAGGCGATCGCCAGCGGCCGGGTGCTCGCCGCCTCGGGCACGGTCAACGCGCCGCTCGCCCGCTCGCCAAGCAACCGCAAGAAGATCGCGGTCTGCGCGCCCGGCCACGGCAAACATGCGATCACGCACTGGACAAGATTGAACCAGCTTCGCGATGCGACGTTGATCGAATGCCGGCTGGAGACAGGACGTACCCACCAGGTACGCGTGCACATGACGTCGATCGGCCACCCGCTGGTGGGTGATCCTCTATATGGAAGTATGCGTTCCGCGCACCGCGGACTTCTGGCAAGCTTGGGTTTCCAGCGCCAGGCCTTGCATGCGGCACGTCTCGGGTTCATCCACCCGATCAAAAGTAACGCTTTGGCGTTCGATAGCGTAATGCCTGCAGACATGCAGGAACTGTTCAACCAGCTTCTCGTATGAGTTTTGGGCGCCCGAGTCCCCCCGTTCGGACCGGCGCCCGTTGGAAAGGGAGAAACGATCATGGCTAGCGGCAGCAACGTCCCCGCGACGATTCCCGCGCTCGGCGGCGAGGCGAGCCTCAATCGCTATCTGGCCGAGATCAAGAAATTTCCGATCCTGAGCCCCGAGCAGGAATATATGCTCGCCAAGCGCTTCCAGGAGCATGGCGACACCGATGCGGCGGCCCAGCTGGTCACTTCGCACCTGCGTCTCGTCGCGAAGATCGCGATGGGCTATCGCGGCTATGGCCTGCCCGTCTCGGAGCTGATCTCCGAGGGCAATATCGGCCTGATGCAGGGCGTGAAGAAGTTCGAGCCCGATCGCGGCTTCCGCCTCGCCACCTATGCGATGTGGTGGATCCGCGCCTCGATCCAGGAATTCATCCTGCGCAGCTGGTCGCTCGTGAAGATGGGCACCACCGCCGCGCAGAAGAAGCTGTTCTTCAACCTGCGCCGGATGAAGGCCAAGCTCGACGCGTTCGAGGATGGCGATCTCTCCCCGGAGAACCTCGCCAAGATCGCCACCGATCTGGGCGTGACCGAGGAAGAGGTCACCTCGATGAACCGCCGCATGGCGATGGGCGGGGATACCTCGCTCAACGTGCCGATGCGCGAGGATGGCGAGAGCCAGTGGCAGGATTGGCTTGCCGATGAAGGCCCGCTGCAGGATGAGGCCGTCGCCGAGGCGCAGGAGGCGGACGTCCGCCACGACATGCTCGTCTCGGCGATGGAAGACCTCAACGAGCGCGAGAAGCACATCCTCACCGAGCGTCGCCTGACCGACGATCCCAAGACGCTCGAGGAGCTGAGCCAGGTCTATGGCGTGTCGCGCGAGCGCGTCCGCCAGATCGAGGTGCGTGCGTTCGAGAAGCTGCAAAAGGCGATGATGCGCCTCGCGGGCGATCGCCGCCTGCTCGCCACCCACTGATCGCGCCGCGGTTCCTGCCAGGTGATTGCAGGAACCGCCCCGGCTGGGGCATGGCGGGTACGTGAGCAAGAATCGCGCCCGCCCCTCTTCCCCCCGCCGTTCCTCGGCCCACCCGCGCAAGCCCTGGTGGCGCCGGCTGATCGTGCTGGGGGTCCAGTTCGTTTTCGGCTTCGTGCTGCTGTCGCTGCTGATGGTGACGGTCTATCGCTTCGTGCCGCCGCCGATCACCTGGACGATGATCGGCGACGTGTTCGCCGGGCATGGCGTGACCAAGGACTGGATGCCACTGAGCCGCATTGATCCGAGCATGGCCCGGGCCGTGATCGCGGCGGAGGACGCACGCTTCTGCCAGCACAACGGCTTCGATTTCGCCGCGATCGAGAAGGCCTATCAGCGCAATGCCCAAGGCACGCACAAGATTCGCGGCGGCTCGACGATCAGCCAGCAGACCGCCAAGAACGTGTTCCTGTGGCAGGGCGGCGGCTATTTCCGGAAGGGCCTGGAGGCCTGGTTCACCGTGCTGATCGAGAATATCTGGGGGAAGCGGCGGATCATGGAGGTATACCTCAACGTCGCCGAGACCGGCATCGGCACCTACGGCGTCAACGCCGGGGCGATGCGCTACTTCCACCACGACGCATCCCAGCTCTCGGACCGCGAGGCGGCGCTGATCGCCGCGGTGCTGCCGCTGCCCAAGAAGCGCGCCGCGATCGACCCGCGCGGGTTCACCCGGCGCTATGGCAACAAGATCAATGCGCGGATCAACGTGGTGGCGGGGAACGGGCTGGATCGCTGCCTGAAGTGAGCGCCATCTAAGCAGTCATCCCGGCGAAAGCCGGGATCCATTCGCCACTCCGAAGCAGCATGAGCCGTAGCGGTGAAGCCAATGGATCCCGGCTTCCGCCGGGATGACGAGTGTTGGGGTAGCCCCTACTTCGCCGCATCCTTCGCTGCGTCGCCGACATCCTTCGCGGCATCGCCGACGCTGCTCGCCGCGCTGGTCACCGCGTCGGTCTTGGCGTTCTCGCGGGCATTCTGGTTGAACAGGTAGAAGGCGCCGATCACCACGGCGATCAGCACCGCCAGCCCGATCAGTGCCATGCCGGCACCGCCGCCGCTGCGGCGCTCGATCACCGTGGTGTGGCTCGCGCGGTCGGTCGCCACGCCGTCTTCAACGATACGTTCGGCCATGATCATCTCTCCTCGGTTCGTCTGGCGACAGCAACCGAGGGGATGAAGTTATGGTTCCCTAACCCCTTGTCTCAAAACGGGAGCTTGAAGCCCGGCGGGAGCGGCAGGCCGCTGGTCATCTTGCTCATCGCTTCCGACGAGGCCGCATCGGCCTTGACGCGTGCATCGTTGAACGCCGCGACCAGCAGGTCTTCCAGCATCGCCTTTTCGGCGACGTTGACCAGCGAATCGTCGATCGCGATGCCGATGATCCGGCCCTTGGCGCTGGCCTTCACCTTGACCAGGCCGCCGCCGGACACGCCTTCGACCTCGACCGTGTCGAGATTGGCCTGCGCCTTGGTCAGTTCGGCCTGGACGTTCTGCGCCATGGCCATGATTTCTTCGAGACTCTTCATCCGTCACTCCCGGTCTTGGTCCAGCCGATCAACTCGGCTTCAGGAAAAGCATGCATCGCGGCGGCAACGATCGGCGAGGCGAGCACCGCCTCGCGCTCGGCCGCTTCCGCCGCCGCCTGTTCTTCGCGCAACGTCCGCGCGGTGGCACCCTCGACCAGCGTCACCTTCCAGTGCACGCCGGTGCTGTCCTTGAGCGCCCCGCCCAGTTCGCGCACGAAATCCTGCGGCAGCGGCCGCGCCGCGCCGAAATCGATCTCGCTGCCCTCGAAGCGCACCGGCCGCATATAATCGCGGACGAACATCGCGAGCTGGAGGCGGCGATGCGCCTCGAGATGCTCGGCGAGTTCGGCGAGGTTGGTCGGCAGCACCGGCCCGGTTTCCTGCACCGTCGCGGGCGCCGGCGCGGTAGGCTCGGCAGGCGCAGCTGCGGCCGGCGCACCGGCGGGCACCGCGATGCTGCCGCTGAGGATCTGCTTGGCCAGCTCGCCCGGATCGGGGAGCTGCGCTGCGTGGATCACCCGCAGCAGCGCCATCTCGGTCGCCTCGATCGGCAGCGCCGCCTTGGCGACCTCGTCATGCCCACGCAGCAGCAGCTGCCATAGCCGGTGCAGCGCCGGGAAGGACAGCCGGCTCGCCCAGCCCTCCATCGCCTCGCGCTCCTCGGTCGACTGGCCGGCGAGGCGGTGCGTGCCGAGCTTGACCAGCGTCACGCCGTGCACCGTCTCCAGCAGCGAGCGGAGCACCGCGAGCGGATCGACGCCGAGATCATATTGCGCGCGCAGCCCCGCCAGCGCCTGCTGTGCCTGGCCCTCGACCAGCGTGCCGAACAGCGCCCGGTTCGCGCCGCGGTCGGACAGGCCGAGCATCTGGCGCACGGCTTCCGCCTTCACCCCCTCGCCCTCCAGCCCCGCATGCGCGATCGCCTGGTCGAGGATCGACAGCCCGTCGCGCGCCGAGCCTTCCGCCGCGCGGGCGACCAGCGCCAGCGCCTCGGGCTCGGCCTCGACCTGCTCGGCCGCGCACACCCTGGCGAAATGCTCGGCGAGCAGCTCGGCCGGGATGCGGCGCAGGTCGAAGCGCTGGCAGCGCGACAGCACCGTCACCGGCACCTTGTTCACCTCGGTGGTGGCGAACAGGAACTTCACATGCCCCGGCGGCTCCTCCAGCGTCTTCAGCAGCGCGTTGAACGCGTTCTTCGACAGCATGTGGACTTCGTCGATGATGTAGATCTTGTAGCGCGCCGAAACCGCCGCATAGCGCGACGCCTCGATGATCTCGCGCACGTCGTCGACGCCGGTATGGCTGGCGGCGTCCATCTCGATCACGTCGATATGGCGCCCCTCGGCGATGGCGCGGCAGGGCTCGCACTGCCCACAGGGATCGATCGTCGGGCCGCCCTGCCCGTCCGGGCCGATGCAGTTGAGCGCCTTGGCGATCAGCCGGGCGGTGGAGGTCTTGCCCACCCCGCGCACGCCGGTCAGCAGGAAGGCGTGGGCCAGCCGGTCGCGGCGGATCGCGTTGCCCAGCGTGGTGACCATCGCATCCTGGCCGATCAGCGCGCTGAACGTCTGCGGCCGGTATTTGCGGGCGAGCACGCGATAGGCTTCGGCCTTCGCAGGCTGCGGCGGTTCTTCGAGGCCAAGCAGGGAATCGGACATCACGATCCTATCTAGGGGCTCGCGCGGCGTTTGTCGAAGTCCGGCACGGTGATCGCGCGGCGACCGGCGGGCGAGGCGAGCGCCCAGAGCAGCAGCGCCGCCCCCCACGTCATCACAATGGCGGAAAGCCCGGCCTGGAGCAGCACCCCGCCCTCGGTCGCCGTGCCGAAATTATAGCCGGTATGCCACAAGGCCGCCGCCAGCACGCTGCCGCGCGAGGCGGCGCTGACCTGCGCCAGCACGAACCCGCCAAGCACCAGCCCCAAGCCGAAGCCGAACACCAGCATCGCCGGCCCCATGCCGCGGTAGGTCGCGACGATCCAGAACAGCGGGGCGTGCCAGGCGATCCAGAGTATGGCCTGCGCCAGCACGCCGCCGATCGCGCCATAGCGTGCCTGCAGGCGCGGCAGCAGAGTGCCGCGCCACCCCGCCTCCTCGCCATAGCCGTTCACCACCAGCACGATCACGAACAATGCCAAGGGCGAGAGGACCGGCAGCCCGCTGAACCGCAGCAGCGCGCCCAGCGCGATCGGATGGCCCGTCCACGCAGCGGCAACCAAAAACGCGGCGATCAGCAGGAAGGGCGTCAGCGCCAGCATCCAGCCCCACCACCCCTGGGGCAGGCGAATCAGCCGGCGGAGCCACGCCGCGCGCGCGGCTTTCGGTGCCGAGGCCAGCATGCACACGCTGCCGGCAACCCAGGGCCCGAGCAGCCCGCCGAAGTGCGTCGGCAGCGTGCCCGGCCGCACGACCACGCCGAGCAGCGCCATCGGTATCCAGATCGTCCAGGAAAAGCCGAATGCCAGCAGCAGGAACAGCCCGATGTCGCCGCTCGATCGTCGCATGCCCGCCCCTCCGCTGCCGCACGCACGGCTTTTGCGGCCCAGGGCGCAGGTGCGCCATCGGGAGCTTCACGGATGCAGCGATACAGGGTGATGGGTGGGAGCCGGAACGACCCGGGACGAAATCGTTACGGCTGCTTCCTTCCGGACCTGACCGGGTTGGCGACGATCCCGTCCGCCCGACTCCCGCGGCGCATATGGGGGAAGCGCAGGCGGGTGGCAAGAGCCTTGCGATGCTTAGTGGGTCAGCACGGCCAGTCGGGCGAGAATGCCGCCCACCAGCGCGCCGATCGCCAGCAGCGCCATCATGGTCGCCACGCAGGGGCCGAAGCCGGTCTGGTGGTCGTCGAAGCGGTCGAGTCGCATAAAAGCCTCCGTATGACAGGAGCGTGTCACGCGGAGGCTTCCATGGATATCCGTAGCCTTCCGGAGCCCGAAGGCGCGCCTCAGCGCTCGCGGCTGAGGTCTTCGACTTCGCCCATGATCGTGTCGAGCGCGGTGCGGCCATCCTCGTTGAGGGAGGTCGAGCGGCGCGAAGGCAGTTGCCCTTCCGACATCAGCGCTTCGAGCGCGACGCGGCCGCGGGCGACGCGGCTCTTGATCGTGCCGACCGCCACCTGGCAGATTTCGGCGGCTTCCTCGTACGCGAAGCCGCCCGCGCCGACGAGGATCAGCGCCTCGCGCTGCGGCTGCGGCAAATGGAGCAGCGCGCGCTGCATGTCGGCCAGCTCGACATGGCGATCCTGGCTCGCCGGGGCCGCCAGCAGGCGATCGGCGACCAGATCGTCCCATTCGCCCTTGAAGCGCGCACGGCGCATCTGGCTGAGATAGAGGTTGCGCAGGATGATGAAGGTCCAGGCGCGCATGTTGGTGCCGGCCTGGAAGCGCTTGCGCGCGGCCCATGCCTTGAGCAGCGTTTCCTGCACCAGATCGTCGGCGAGATCGCGGCTGCCCGACAGCGAGCGACCGAACGCGCGGAGGTGCGGGATCACCTGTGCCAGCTGCGTCTTGAATTCGGGATCCGACAGCGAAACATGTTCCACCGGGGCCGCAGGCGTGCCCGGTTCGTCGTGATCCGTGTGGGTAGCTTCGGTCATGCAATCCCGATCGTTAGCGCGCAGGGCGTCGCGGTTCGTTGGCAAGCTGGGGTCGGACGGCTTGATGTCAAGCACCGTGCTGTGCAGCATTTCTCGTCAAACCAACAAGATAACAGCAAAAATCACAATAACCAGCAGCGTGCCGATGATCAGCACGTAGCGCGTCACTCCAGGGGTGGTGCCGGCGCGGGCACGATCCGTGGAAAGGTGGGCGGGTTCGTCTTGCTCAGCCATAACATGCTAAACACCCGAAAACCGTTTTAGGTCCGTACCGGGTGGAACCCGCCCTTTTTAGCCTCAGGCGGGGACGGTCGCCTCGTCGAAGAACAGCGCCTGGCTGATCGTCGCCTTCACCGTCTCGCGCTGGAACGGCTTGGTGATCAGGAAGGTCGGCTCGGGGCGTTCGCCGGTGAGCAGACGCTCGGGGAAGGCGGTGATGAAGATCACCGGCACCGCGAATTCGGCGAGGATGTCCTTCACCGCGTCGATGCCCGAGCTGTCGTCGGCCAGCTGGATGTCGGCGAGCACCAGGCCCGGGCGATCCTCCATCGCCAGCGCGACGGCTTCGTCGCGGGTGACGGCGACGCCGGTCACGTCATGGCCGAGGTCGCGGACGATCTGCTCGAGATCCATCGCGATCAGCGGTTCGTCCTCGATGATCATCACGCGGGTACGCGTCTGACGCTCGATCTCGGCCACCGCCTCGGCGACCAGCTCGGATACGCGGGCGGGCTGCTCGCCGATCAGATAGGCGGCGTCCTCGGGCGGGAAGCCTTCGACGGTCGTCAGCAGCAGCGCCTGGCGCGACAGCGGGGTGAGGCGCGCGAGCCGCTTGCGCGCGATCGATTCCGCATCGCTGCCCTGTTCGACCGCGTCGATGCTGTCGTCCCACTGGCTCGACTGCCAGATCACCTGGAAGGTGCGATAGAGGCCGAGCCGCGCATCGACGTCGCGCGGGAACTGATCGGGTGCCTCGACGATCGCTTCGAGGGCGGCGCGGACATAGCGGTCGCCTTCGGCCTGGTTGCCGGTGAGCGCACGGGCATAGCGCCGCAGGAGCGGAAGGTGCGGCGCGAGTTGCTGACCAAGCGACATGAGCTGTGTTTTCTCCATCAGGTTCGGGAGCCTTTGTCGGCCCCGACGGGCGGTATTTCAATCGATTCCGTCACCCGAAGAAGCCCCTCCCCGGATTTCGCATCGGTGGTGGAACAATCGAGGCGCTCTTTGGTTTCATCGTCCGGACCGCGTGGATGGTTATCGCGACGCCGGGTGCTTGCACTCGGCGTCGTTATCACTATTCGCGGTAGCGGTCACATCGTTCATTCGTCCGGGTGTCCGGACATTTTCCGGACCCTTAGGGGGGAATTGGTGCATTCCGCTAAAGATGATCAGGGCAAGCAGCCGCAGCCGGAGCGGGGGAGCGACAAGAAGCCGCGCCCCAGCGCCGATGTGGGTGACGTATTGCGCCGTACATATGACGAGACGCTGAACGAGTCGGTGCCGGATGACCTGCTCGACCTGCTGAAGAAGCTCGATTAAACGAATCCACCCATGAACGGCCTGGATTCTCCGCTCCGCGGCCGAGGCTTCTCGGCGGCGCTCGGGCGATTGCCCACCGGCGCCAAGGTTTTCCTGATTCTGGTCGGCGCGCTGCTGCCGCTGGCGCTCATCGCGCTGTTCACTACGCTGCAGACCACCCGCAGCGCCGATGACGAGGCACGCGAGCGGCTGAGCGTCACCGCGCAGGAAAGCGCGGGCAATCTCGAAAATCTGCTCGCCAATCACGTCGCGCAGCTCGGCGAGGCGCTCGCCGCGCTCGAACGCGATCCGAACGATGCCCCCAGCTGCACCCGATTGGCCGGCACCTATGCCGCGCAGGGCCGGGCGCATTTCGTCGTGCTCGACCGTCGAGGGCGCACGCTGTGCGGCCGTGCGTTCGAGCAGATCCGCATGGTAGACACCCCCCGCAGCGACGTCGCCGCACGAATCGTGCCCGGCGGCCTGCTGCTCCGGATCAGCGGTGGCGACGGCGCCACCGCCACCGCCTATTATCCCCGCGACCTGCTCGCCGGCCTCGCCCGCCCCAGCGGCTTCGTCCCCGAATATGGCGCGGCGCTGATCGGCCATGGCGACCGGCTGACGCTCCGCGCCCTCAAGGACAACGGCCCGCTCGATCGCGGCAAGAGCGTGCGCAGCAACCTCGGCGTCGACGATCTCGCGCTCGAGACCACCATGCCCGGCGCACCGATCACCTCGCCGCTGGTGATCGCGACCGTGCTGCTGGTGGTGATGTGGATCGCCGCCGCCGCGATCGGCTGGTTCGTCGTCGACATCCTGCTGATCCGCCCCTTGCGCCAGCTGCGCAGCAGCGTCGCCAATTATCAGCCGGGCGACGTGATCGATACCGAGCGGCTGGGGCCCATCCCCGCGCAGGAAATCCGCGAGCTGGGCGACACGTTCAGCGAAATCAGCCGCACCGTGCAGGCGCACGAGGCCGACCTCGCCAAGGGCCTCGTGCAGCAGACCCGCCTCACCCGCGAGGTCCACCACCGGGTGAAGAACAACCTCCAGGTGATCTCCAGCCTGATCAACTTCCACGCCCGCGCCGCCCGCGGCGAGGAGGCAGCCAACGCCTATGCCTCGATCCAGCGCCGGGTCGATGCGCTCGCGGTGGTCCACCGCCACCATTATGCCGAGATGGAGGAAAATCGCGGGCTGGAACTGCGCTCGGTAATCGGCGAGCTCGCCGCCAATCTGCGCGCCACCGCCTCCGAGCAGGCGCGCGGGATGGGCATCACGCTCGAAGTCGAATCGCTGCTCGTCACGCAGGACGTGGCGATCGCCGTCTCCTTCCTGCTCACCGAGATCATCGAGCTCGCGGTCAGCTGCAACGCGGCCGCGCAGATCCGCATCTCGATCAAGGCGCCCGAAGACGCCGACCGCGCCGTGCTGCGCGTCTCCTCGCCCGCGCTGGTCGGCGGCCCGACCTTCGAGGGGCTGGTCGACAAGCGCTATGGCCGCGTGATGCTGGGCCTCGCCCGCCAGCTGCGCACCCAGCTGCATCACGACCCGCTGGTCGGCGCCTACGAGACCACGATCGCGATCACCGGCCGCTTCTGAAAAAAAGCGTCCGGGCGGTGGAACCCCGCGACGGGGGCGACGTTCTACACTTCGGATAGCGACCTTTGCCCCCCCGCTCTCGCTGTCCACGACATGGGCCCGGAAGCGTCTACCCTCCCCCCCCCGGTGACGCTTCCGGGCCTACTTCCTTCCTGACATCGCTGGATAAAGCTTCCCCCCGGCGCCGCTGCGCCGGGCTGCAGGAACGTTTCCACGCGCGCCGCATTGAACCTTCCGTCCCGGCAAACGGGGAATGAAGGAGAATTTCGATGCGTAAACTCATCGCGTGCGCCGCGCTCGCCGGCACCCTGCTGATCGCCGCCTGCAACACCGTCGAAGGCGCCGGCAAGGACGTGGCCTCGGCGGGCGACACCGTCGCCAACGCGGCCGAAAAGTCCAAGTAAGGATTTTGGCGAGCCCCTGCCGCACCCCTGCGGCTGGGGCTTCGCTCATTCGGCGGTCTTGGCCTCGGCCTCGGATTCCGCCGCTTCCGCCTCGGTCGCCGCCGTACGCTCGCGCCGCCGCCGGGTGAAGTAGATCGCCACCAGCGACAAGAAGTAGAGGCCGACCAGCGGGCCTGCCAGCAGCAGCTGTGATCCCACGTCCGGCGGGGTCAGCACTGCCGCGATCGCCACCGAGGCGACGATCGCATAGCGCCACGCGCCCTTCAACTGCTCATAGGTGACGATGCCGGCATGTTCGAGCAGCATCAGCAGCACCGGCAACAGGAACGAGATCCCGAAGCCGAAAATGAACTGCATGATGAATTTCAGATAGTTGTTCACATCCGGGAGCGCGGTCTGCTCGACGCCGCCGAGATTGCCCTGGAAGCCGAGCAGGAACTTCAGCGCCACCGGAATCGCGACGAAGTACGCCATCGAGGCGCCGGCGATGAACAGGATCGGTGTGGCGAGCAGGAACGGCAGCAGCGCCTGCTTCTCGCGGCGATAGAGGCCGGGTGCGACGAACTGCCACAGCTGGTTGGCGATGATCGGGAAGGCGATCATCAGCCCGGCGAAGAACGCCACCTTCACCTCGACAAGGAAGCCGCCGAAGATGTCCGTGTTGATGATCCTCGCCTGCCCCGCCGTCTTGAGCGGCGCGACGAGGAAAGAGAGGATGCCGCGCGCAAAATAGAGGCAGCCGCCAAATGCCAAAAGCAGCGACAGGATCGACCAGATCAGCCGCTTGCGCAGCTCGATCAGATGGTCGAGCAACGGGGCCTGGGTGTCGTCGATCTCGCTCACGGCTTCACTTCGCTGGCAGGGGGCACGGGCTTGGAATCGTTCGCGGCCGGCTTCGGCGCGGAAACCTCGACCGGCGCCGGGTCGGCATGGATCTCCGGCTGCGGCGTCATCACCGGGACATCGCCCTCGTGCGGGACATGCTCATGCGAGACGGGATCCTGCGCGACATGCTCGATCGCCGGCACCGTGTCGGGCGCGGCGAGCGGCTGCGGCGGATACTGCCGCATGATCCGCTCATTCTCCGCCGCCCATTGCTTCTCGAGCTCGGCCAGCTCGGCCTCGCGCACCATCGAATCGATGCCCGAGCGGAACTGCCGGCCCACCGCGCGGGCCTTGCCGACCCATTTGCCGACGAAATGCATCGCCCGCGGCAGGTCCTTCGGCCCGATGAAGATGAGGGCGGCGATGGCCACGACCAAAAACTCGCCGGAATCGATATTGAACATTCTGTCGGCGCATCCACTCGCACGGCATGCGCCGGTCGCCCCGGCGCGCTGCGATCAAAGTCCGGGCCGCCGGGCTGTAGCGGCGCCCCGGCAGAGGCTCAGCGCTGCTCCTCGCGAGCGCGCTCGGCTTCCGGCGTGTAGCCCGGCTCGGGCGCCGGCTTGCCTTCGATCCGGGTCGGCGGCGTCTGGGTATCGTCCTCGGCCATGCCCTTCTTGAAGTTCTTGATGCCCTTCGCGACGTCACCCATCATGTGGGAGAAACGGCCGCCGCCCAGCAGCAGGATGGCGATGATGCCGACGACCAGCCAGTGCATCAGGCTGAAGCTACCCATGAGAATTCTCCTTGATATCTCGACCTATCTAAGGCCCGCGGCTCCCCACGGCAACGGCTGATCACCCTGTACCATGGTTGTACCGGCCGAATCCGGGAGGACCCGCCTATTCCTCGCCCGTGACAGTTTCGCTTTCCGCCGCCGCCTCGGCCGCATCGAGCTGTTCCAATGCGAGATCGACGGGGTCGAGCAGCCCCGCCGCCTTGAGGTCCTCGATCCCCGGCAGGTCGCGCCGGCTGGCAAGGCCGAAATGGCTGAGGAACCCCGCCGTGGTGGCATACATCAGCGGCCGCCCGGGCACTTCGCGGCGACCGGCGGGGCGCACCCAGCCTGCCTCCATCAGCACGTCGATCGTGCCCTTGGAGATCTGCACGCCGCGGATCGCCTCGATCTCGGCGCGGGTTACCGGCTCGTGATAGGCGATGATCGCCAGCGTCTCGATGCCCGCGCGGCTCAGCTTGCGGCTGTCCTCGCGGTCGCGGCGGAGCAGGTGCGCCAGATCGGCGGCGGTCTGAAAATGCCAGCGATCGCCGCGGCGGACCAGCTCGATGCCGCGCCCGGCATAGGTTTCGCCGAGCGCCGCCAGCGCCGCGCGGATATCCACCTCCGGCCCGACATAGGCGCGGATCTCGTCGACGCTGAGCGGCGCCTCGGACGCGAACAGCACCGCCTCGACCGCGCGGATGGGATCCTCCGCGTCGATCATACCGGGATCGCCTTGAGGTAGAGCGGCGCGAAGGGCGCGTCCTGGCGGATCTCCAGCCGCCCCTGCCGCGCCAGTTCCAGCGCGGCGACGAAGGACGAGGCGAGCGCCGAGCGGCGGAAGAGGTCGCTGGCGCCTTCGGGCAGGAAGCTTTCGATCACGGCCCAGTCGATCCGCGTGCCGAGCTGGGTGGAGAGCCGCTCCAGCGCCGCCTCCAGCGTCATCACGTCGCGGTGGGCGACGACATGCATCACCGGCCGCGTCCGCGCGCTGATCCGGCCATAGGCGGCGATCAGGTCGTAGATTTCCACTTCCCATTTGGCCTGGCGCTGGACGCGCAGGCCTTCCGGCGCGCCGCGCGGGAAGACGTCGCGCCCCATCCGGTCGCGCGCGACCAGCCGCGCGCCCGCCTCCCGCATCGCGCTCAGCCGTTCGAGGCGGAGCTGCAGGCGCAGCGCCAGTTCCTCGGGGCTCGGGCTCTCGGCGGGGTTGCGCGGCAGCAGCAGCGCGGATTTGAGATAGGCGAGCCACGCCGCCATCACGAGATAGTCGGCGGCGAGCTCCAGCCGCAATTCGCGCGCGGCATGGACATAGGCAAGATACTGCTCGACCAGTTCGAGGATCGAAATCTGGCGCAGGTCCACCTTCTGCGTGCGGGCGAGCGCGAGCAGCAGGTCGAGCGGGCCTTCCCAGCCCTCGACCTCGATCTTCAGAATGTCGTCGCCCCCGTCCACCTGGTGGTCATAGGAGGGGCACGCCCCCCAGGCAAATCCTGCCCTGCCACGCACGGGAGGGGACCATTTGCGCAGCAAATGGTGGAGGGGCCGCCGCGGCACGCGGCGGTAGGCGTGCGGATGCATTCCGCGCCTTCCGGCGCGGCCCCTCCACCACCGCCTTCGGCGGCGGTCCCCCTCCCCCAGCAAGCTGGGGGAGGAGACGCTCACCTCAGTTCCAGCAGCGCATCCCGCTTGGCGAGCAGTTCGGCGAGCGGCACGTCCTCCGCCGCGCCGACCGATCCCATCGCCCGCGCCAGCCGATCGAGGCACGCCGCCGGCGCATCCGGGATCCGGGATACGATCTCGACCATCTCCGGCATCCGCGCCCAGCAATCGAGTACCACGTCGCAGCCCGCCGCCAGCGCGCGCTCGGCCTTTTCGCCCGCGGTGCCGGAGAGCGCCTTCATGTCGATATCGTCGGTGAACAGCAGCCCGTCGAAACCGATCCGGCCCCGGATGATCTCGCGGATCACCGTCGGCGAGAGCGTCGCGGGCAGCTCGGCATCCCAGGCCTCGAAGACGATATGCGCGGTCATCCCCATCGGCGCGGAGGCAAGCCGCTGGAACGGCAGCAGGTCCGCCTCCAGTTCCTCGGCGCTCGCCTTGACCCGCGGCAATTCGAGATGGCTGTCGACCATCGCCCGGCCATGCCCCGGCATGTGCTTGATGATCCCGACCACGCCGCCGCGCGCCAGCCCGTCCAGCAGCGCACGGCCGAGCGCCGCCACCCGCATCGGATCGCGCCCGAACGCGCGGTCGCCGATCGCAGGCGTGCCGCCCTCCACCGCCACGTCGAGCAGCGGCGCGCAGTCCACCGTCACCCCCGCCTCGCGCAGGATCGCGGCAAGCGCCTGACCATTGGCCCGCGCCGCCTCGATCGCCGAGATCGGCGCGCGCTCGTACAACGCGTCGAACGCCGCGCCCGCCGGAAAGGCCGGCCAGACCGGCGGCTGCATCCGCGCGACGCGGCCGCCTTCCTGGTCGATCAGGATTGGCAAGTCGGCCCGCCCGCTCAAGCTCCGCAGATCGTCGGTCAGCGCCCGCATCTGCGCGGGATCCACGCAATTGCGCTTGAACAGGATGTAGCCGAGCGGCGCCGCCTCGCGGAAAAAGGCGCGTTCGTCGTCGGTAAGCGTCGGGCCGGACAGGCCGAAGATCACGGGCTTCATGGGCGCAGGCCTAGCCGATCCGCCCTCGCCCGCAACCCCCTTCAGCTCGCGACGAAGCAGTTCTCGCCGGCGACCTTGAGCTTGCCGCAAATCTCGCGCGCCTGCCCATTGCTGCCGGCGTTTACCCGCAGCCGGTACACGGTCTTGCCATCCGGCGTGGCGAAGGGGACTACCAGCTTGCCGAGCGGCGCGAGATAGCCGAACCGCTTCGACATCCGCGTCCAGGCGATGTTCGCCGCGCCTTCGCTCGGGAAGGCGCCGAGCTGGACCAGCGCCCCCGCCCCCTCGCCCGCCAGGCCCGCCGCCGCCACCTTTGGCGTCGGCGTCGGCTTGACGATCGTCGGTGCAGGCAGCGCGATCGTCGCGCTGCTGCTCGCCTTGGGGCCGGTCCGCGGCGTCGGGCGCGGCTTCTGCCCCTCGACCGGCGCCTCGGGCAGCGCGCCGACATTGATCCCCGCCTCGCTCGGCCCGCCCTGGCTGGTGCGGAAGACGATGTCGCCCTCGCCGTCGACGCGCATGCCCCCCGGCTGGTCCGGCCGCACCTTGTAGGGCTCGGCCGGCGCCGCGATCAGCGCGCCATTGCCGTCGCGCGCGGCCTGGTGCCGCAGCCAGTAATAGACGCCGCCCGCCGCGCCCAGCACGAGCAGGGCGAGGAAGACCGTGACGAACACGCGGCCCTGCCGCGGCTCCTCATAGGCCTCCTCCACCGTCTCCAGCCAGGGGAGCCGCTCGCTGTCGTCGTACCGGCCGCGCATCGCCGTCACATCTCCTCGGCCGCCTCCACGCCCATCAGCGCGAGACCGTTGCGGATGACCTGCTGCACCGCGCGCCCGAGGAACAGCCGCGCGCGGGTCAGCGCCGGCTGCTCGACCACCAGGAAACGCCGATCGGCAGAGTCGTTGCCCATATTGTAGAGCGCGTGGAATTCCGCGGCCAGATCATAGAGATAGAAGGCGATGCGATGCGGCTCGCGGGCGCTCGCCGCCGCTTCCACCACGCGCGGGAACTGCGCGGCGAGCTTGGCCACGGCCAGCTCGCGCCCGTCGAGCAGCGACAGGTCCGCCGCCTCGTCCAGGCTGATCCCCGCCTCGGCCGCGCGGCGATGCACCGATGCCACCCGGGCATGGGCGTACTGCACGTAGAAGACCGGGTTTTCCTTGGAGGTCTCCAGCACCTTGGCGAAGTCGAAGTCCATCTGGGCATCGGCCTTGCGGGTGAGCATGGTGAAGCGCACCACGTCCTTGCCCACCTCGCGCACCACGTCCGCCAGCGTGACGAAATTGCCCGCGCGCTTGGACATCTTCACCGGCTCGCCGGCGCGCAGCAGGCGGACCATCTGGACGAGCTTGACGTCGAAGCGGGTCTCGCCGCCGGTCAGCGCCTGCACCGCGGCGACGATCCGCTTGACCGTCCCGGCATGGTCGGCGCCCCAGATGTCGATCAGCTGGTCGGCCGACTGCGCCTTCTGGAAGTGATAGGCGAGATCGGCGCCGAAATAGGTCCACTGGCCGTTCGACTTCTTGATCGGGCGATCCTGGTCGTCCCCGAACTGGGTCGAGCGGAACAGCGGCAGCTCCACCGGCTCCCAATCCTCGGGCGTCTCGCCCTTGGGAGCCTCAAGCACGCCGTCATAGACGAGCCCGCGCTCGCGCAGCCATGCCTCGGCCTGTTCGGGCTTGCCGGCGGCCTGCAACTCGGCCTCGGACGAGAACAGGTCGTGATGGATGCCGAGCAGCGCCAGATCGTCCTTGATCATGACGAGCATCGCCGCGACCGCGGTCTTGCGGAACAGCGCCAGCCATTCGCTCTCGGGCGCGTCGACATATTTGTCGCCGAACTCGGCGGCGAGTTGCTGGCCGACCGGCTTCAGATAATCGCCCGGATAGAGCCCCTCGGGGATCTCGATCGTTTCGCCCAACGCCTCGCGGTAGCGCAGATGCGCCGAGCGGGCGAGCACGTCGACCTGGCCGCCCGCGTCGTTGACATAATATTCGCGGATCACCTTGTGGCCGACATATTCGAGCAGGCTCGCCAGCGCATCGCCCACCACCGCGCCGCGGCAATGGCCCATGTGCATCGGACCTGTAGGGTTGGCCGAGACATATTCGACGTTGACCGTCGTCCCCGCGCCCAGCGACGAGCGGCCATAATCGGCACCGGCCTGCAGGATCGCGGCGACTTCGCCGCGCCAGCTGTCCTCGTGGAGCGTCAGGTTGATGAAGCCGGGACCGGCGACCGACACGGCGGCGACCTCGTCCAGCTTCTCCAGCTCGGCGACCAGCTTCTCGGCGAGCGCGCGCGGATTGGTGCCGGCGGGCTTGGCGAGCACCATCGCGGCATTGGTGGCGAGATCGCCATGGCTCGGATCGCGCGGCGGCTCGACGGTGATCGCGCGTCGCTCCAGCCCGCCGGGCAGATCACCGGCGAGGACGAGCGCATCCAGGGCCAGATTCAGATGCGCGGCGAAACGAGCATAAAGCGTCATTGAGCAATCCAATGGGGAATGGGAGCGGCGGCTGTAGCGCAGTGGCGCGGCGCCGTCATCCCTATTGGGAGTCGCGATCCATCCCTGCAAGGGGAGGTGGCGGGCCGAAGGCCCGACGGAGGGGTATCCCCGGTCGAGGCGGCACACCGTCACACCAGCCTCGAAACCCATCGGTCGCGCTCCGCGCCGCTTTCACTTTAGAGGGTGTAGGAGGGGCCCCCAACCTCCTCCCAGGGCGGATATAGGACAGGCTTGTCGCCGTAGTAGCGGCGCGTCAAATCGCGACGACGCTCCAAGAAACTCCCGGCACGGCTCGGATCATCAGGGTAAAAATACTGTACTTCGAAACGCCCGCTACGAATGAAATATTCGATTTCAGACCAGCGCGCCGGCCCCTCCTGCGCATACCAGAGATCGAGTAATATCTCACTCCATCGATCCAGATCCACATCCCTGTACATGACGTGATTACCACCATCCTTGAAAACTGCAGGCGCAATCATCTCAGGATCGACCTCCGCATGGAGCAAGCTGTTCTCGACGGGATACTCGGCATCCTCCGCGAGCATTTGTCCAATCTCCAAAAGCAGACGCTCCGTCTCGTCAGCGGACATGCGCTCCTCCCTCCCGCTCATTGGGCAGCTTCACACTTCGCTTCACGCCATCGACATAGAAGACGACATCGATCGTGGTAGGACGCTGAGAGAGTGCTCGAAAATGCGGTACGATCGCGACCGTAACCCAATGTCCCGCACGCTTCTCTCGCGCCCATTCATCCTCTATGGCCCGATACCGGCCCCGGTTGACGTTCGAGTCCTGTGCGAAGTGATTGAACGCCTCAGTCGGCCCGTTGAAGCGCGGTGCGATGTAATGCCCGCCATCGTCCTTCGGCAGTCGATCGGTGCCACCGGCACTGCGTTGAAGACGTCTCGATCGAGGCTGCGGCGGCGCAAGAACCAAGACACCTGAGACTCGCCGCGTTCGCTCGCGCTCGTCGATCTCATAGTCATAGCCGTTGCGAAACACGTGCCGCCAAGTTGGCTGATCGGATTGACTGCCGAGGCCTGTGCCGGCGCGATATCTGTGGGTATCTGCGGAGCGCTTATCGACAGGTGGGGCTTCCCAGCTCCCGCTGCCCCCTCCACCGCCGAAGCTTCCACCTCCGCCTGAATCTCCTACGCCCGAATCCTTCGCAATCGGCGGCCCTCCCCAGCTACCGCTAGATCCTCCGCCACCGCCGCTCGCTCCACCGCGGACGAATTCCGCGCGCTCAGTCAGAGAAGACAGAGGCGGCGGCGGTGAGGCGGAAGGGGGACGGAAATGATTTTGATAGTAGCGGTACCGAGTCTCGATCGCTTCTCGCCAATCCGGATCCCCCGGATGCTTGGCCAATTCGCTCGCTTTCCATGCGTCTGCCTCTTCAAGCGACGCGATGGGCTTGAGCTTAGAATCGTCTCCATATGGCGGAACACGCTTCCGATTCCGATTCCCGGCGACGCCGAAGCCTCCCTTTGCGGTACTGCCGGTTCCTGCGAAGGTGAAACGACCATTAGCCGGATCATGCCAAGGGTTGAACTTGACCTCGATGGGATCGCCTTCATCAAGGCGCACATGTCGCCCCGTCCGCAACCAAATTGCAAAAGCCCGCCGCTGCTCCGTCGCTGTCTGCATGCGCACTCCCCGCGTCTGCCGCTGCGGAACAGCTAGAACAAAACAGGAACTTTGTCAAGGTAGCGTAACGATCTTGGAGGGATTACTCCTCCATTCTGGAGAGAGAGAGGGAGAGAGCGCGCGCCCCCTACCCCCTTACCAACCCCTCCAT